>NZ_JBNHEP010000005.1:0-43715 GCF_050015995.1 Dapis brunnea BLCC-M229
TGTTCCCTGTTCCCTATCTCCTTTTTATATTTCCTTTACAAACAATCTCTAACTGTTTTCAGAAATATCGGCAGTAAATTATTAACAATAGTGGGGGCGACGGGAGCTGTAATTTCTCTAGAAGGAGAATATCACAAAATAGGAAAAACTCCAAGTAATTCAGAAATTACAGCTCTACTAAATTGGGTCATAAATCAGCTCGATACTGACATCTATTCAACTGATTCTTTGCCCATAATTTACCCACCAGCTAAAGAATTTAAAGAGATTGGTAGTGGATTATTAGTGTTAGAAATTGCTAAGGTACAAAAAAATTATGTTTTGTGGTTTCGACCAGAAGTAAATCAAACAGTTAATTGGGCTGGAAATCCAGAAAAGGAGATTGAAATTGAATCTGATGGTACAATGAGACTTACTCCTCGGGAATCTTTTAAAGAATGGCAAGAAATAGTTCAATTTCATTCCTTACCTTGGCAACCTTATGAAACAGATGGAATTCAGGAGTTAAAGCTCGCAATTGTGGGAATTATGATGCGCAGAATTTCTGAATTAGCAAATATAAATCTAGAAAAAAGTAATAGTGAGTTAGATTCTTTTACTTATATTGCTTCCCACGATTTAAAGGAACCATTGCGAGGTATTCATAATTATTCTACATTTTTGATAGAAGATTATGGGGAAATTCTTAACGAAGATGGTCGAGCAAAATTAGATACTTTGGTACGTTTAACTCAACGGATGGAGGATTTAATTAATGCTTTGTTATTTTTCTCCCGTTTAGGTCGTCAAGAACTCCATAAATCTTCTATCGATCTGAATAAATTAATTGAAAATGTGGCAGAAGTTGTCAGGATGAGTAAACCAGGTTCATCTATTGAAATTAGAAAGATGGAGAATTTACCAGGGATATATGGAGACAAAATCCTGATGGAAGAAGTATTTAGCAATTTAATTAATAATGCAGTTAAGTATAATAAAAAAGAGGATAAAATTGTAAAAATAGGTTATGAAGAAACTGAAGAATCTGCTAGTATCATATATGTGAAAGATAATGGTATAGGTATTCGAGAAAAGCATCTAGAGACTATTTTTAAAATTTTTAAACGATTACATGGTAAAGATAAATTTGGGGGTGGTACAGGAGTAGGTTTAACAATAGTTAAAAAAATTATTGAACGTCATGGTGGTCAAGTTTGGCTAGAATCTAAATATGGAGAAGGAACAACATTTTATCTAAAATTATGGAATCAAGAATAAATATGTAGGGTTTCCCAAGCTCTCGGAGGTACAGTTGTTTTTCTTCTTTATCTATTCCTACAGAAGCAGAATTACTACTCCCTAAAAATAACATGACTTTTGTATCTCAAGCTTTTTGAGAATTCCTATAGTAATTATCAGGAATGGATAAAAAGTCTAAAATTATCACCAACAAATTCAGGTCAAAATCCTCCCGATTTAAGCTATGCTTTATAAACATCTTTCTTAACATAAAATCTGACCAAATAGACAAGTTATCGATAAGCATTTGAGAGGCTTTTTCCTGAGAAAAGTTTATTGAAAACTACATTTTTTTAATAAATTCACCCCAAGATTCTTACTCCCCCCTCTTCCCAGCCTCCCACAAGGTTTTGAGGAGTTCCTTATAAGGGATAGCCATTTAAGGGGGATGAAAAAGCGAGGGAAACGCCATATCCAATCGACCAAGAGAATATTTAATTTAATATTTCAAGCCTCCGACTTTAGTGGTCGGTACTGATAACTGATAACTGATAACTGATAACTGAAATTACCCTTGTTCCCTTAAAATGGATAGAAAAGAAAAAATCATCATCACACAAAGAGTCAATTCAAATATTGACTATAACGAACAAATTCATATTCCTAACTTCATTCAAGATCATGGAGTATTATTGGTTTTACAAGAGCCAGATTTGGATATTATTCAAGTTAGTAGTAACACAGAAGAATGGCTAAATATTCCTCCAGAAAATCTACTCGAACAGAACATCGAATGTCTCTTATACTCTCATCAAATAGATAATATTCGCCAGAATTTGGCGGGAGATTTTGAATATATAAACCCACTACAATTATCTATTAAATGTGGAAATGAAGTAAGATTATTTAACAGTATTATTCATCGTAATGATGGGGTTGTAATTTTAGAACTTGAAGCTTGTGAAGATGAATCAGGTCTAGACTTTTCCCAGTTTTATCAACTGACTTTTCCCATAATTAATAAAATTCAGAAATCTGGCAATTTACATGAACTTTGTGAGATTGTAGTTAAAGAAATCCGCAAAATTACTGAATTTGACAGGGTGATGATTTACAAATTTCATCCTGATGACTCTGGAGAAGTAATTGCTGAAGATAAACGAGAAGATCAAGAAGCATATTTAGGTTTACATTATCCTGCTTATGATGTTCCCCAAGTAGCAAGAGCTGTTTTCTCTGTTAAGTTTATACGAACTATTCCAAATATCAACTCTTCAATTGTGGAGTTAGTACCTAAATTTAATCCCTTAACTAACCAACTTCTAGATTTAACCTTTTCTGTGCTGCGGGGTGTTTCTCCCTGTCATATAGAATATCTTGATAATATGGGTGTTATGGGTTCAATGTCAATTTCTCTTGTGAAAGAAGAAAAATTATGGGGTTTAATTGCTTGTCATCACCAATCAGTTAAGTATATTCCTTATGATAAACAAGTGATTTGTGAATTTTTAGGTAAAATAATGTCGATTCATATTCCAATGAGAGAACAAAATGATAATTTAGATTATAAAGTTTCTCTCAAGTCCGTTCAATCTGAAGTGATAAAGATTATTTCTGAGTCAGACGATTTATTAAATGTCATCACAAATATCGGCAGTAAATTATTAACAATAGTAGGAGCAACGGGATCTGTAATTTCTCTGGAAGGAGAATATCACAAAATAGGAATAACACCAAGTGATGCAGAAATTACAGAACTAATAAATTGGCTAAAAAATCAGATGAATACTGACATATATTCAACTGATTCTTTACCAATAATTTACCCATCAGCTAAAAAATTTAAAGAGAGTGTTGGTGGATTATTAGTGTTAGAAATTGCCAAGTTACAAGAAGTTTATGTTTTGTGGTTTCGACCAGAAGTAAGTCAAACAGTTAATTGGGCTGGAAATCCGGAATATCCTATTGAGATTGAATCTGATGGTAAAATGAAACTTTGTCCTCGTAAATCTTTTGAACAATGGCAAGAAATAGTTAAATTTCATTCCTTACCCTGGCAATCTTATGAAATACAAGGAGCGCAGGAATTTAAAAGCGCAATTGTGGGAATTGTGATGCGCAGAATTTCTGAATTAGCAAAAATAAATCTGGAACTAGAAAAAAGTAATAACGAGTTAGATTCTTTTACTTATATTGCTTCTCACGATTTAAAAGAACCATTGCGGGGTATTCATAATTATTCTACATTTTTGATAGAAGATTATGGGGAAATTCTTAACGAAGATGGTCGAGCAAAATTAGATACTTTGGTACGTTTAACTCAACGGATGGAGGATTTAATTAATGCTTTGTTATTTTTCTCCCGTTTAGGTCGTCAAGAACTCCATAAATCTTCTATCGATCTGAATAAATTAATTGAAAATGTGGCAGAAGTTGTCAGGATGAGTAAACCAGGTTCATCTATTGAAATTAGAAAGATGGAGAATTTACCAGGGATATATGGAGACAAAATCCTGATGGAAGAAGTATTTAGCAATTTAATTAATAATGCAGTTAAGTATAATAAAAAAGAGGATAAAATTGTAAAAATAGGTTATGAAGAAACTGAAGAATCTGCTAGTATCATATATGTGAAAGATAATGGTATAGGTATTCGAGAAAAGCATCTAGAGACTATTTTTAAAATTTTTAAACGATTACATGGTAAAGATAAATTTGGGGGTGGTACAGGAGTAGGTTTAACAATAGTCAAAAAAATTATTGAACGTCATGGTGGTCAAATTTGGCTAGAATCTAAATATGGAGAAGGAACAACATTTTATGTGAAATTATGGAATCAATAAGAAATATAGTAATTATCAATATTTTGTCAAAAATAAGAGAATAGATAGAAAGTCTGAAATTATTACCCCTATTCCCTAATTCCAAGAGATTTTTTTCAAAACTAAAGTATTATTGCCATAAATGAATCAAACACAAAATAATTATCAAAAAAACTTATCTTTGCTCGTAATTGAAGATAATGAAGAAGATTATATTGCATTAACCAGAATAATGAGGAAGCTAGATTTTAGCTATCCTATATATCACTGTGCAGACGGAGATGAAGCACTAGACTTTCTGTTTCAGACAGGAGAATATTCTAATCCTGAAATAGCTCCTCGTCCTACAATAATTTTAATAGATTTAAACTTGCCGGGAACTGATGGACGAGAAGTAATTGAAGTGATTAAAAAGAATCAACAACTTAAAAAAATTCCCGTAGTTGTGTTTTCAACTTCATCAAATCCACAAGATATTCACATTTGTTATCAACAAGGAGTGAACAGTTATATGCAAAAACCAGTTAATATTAAAGACTTAAGCAGGAATATAGAAAGTTTTTTATCCTATTGGTTTAAAGCAGTTATTCTACCTGATAGTTAAGTTGTATAGCAATTAATAAGCATTCAGCTATTATAGCAATTTCCATACTGGTGAGGTACAAAATTTTAGGTTTGAGGGAACACTTAACTGGGAACAGGGAACAGAAAAGAAGAAAAAAACTGTACCTCATAACTTTGGGAATTGCTATATGCTATAGCTGTCAGCTCTCACCAATAAACCCCTACCAAACTTAGAATTTTTGCTAATATAGCACTACGCAAATAGGGCGCGGACATTTCTAAATCCTGAAACCTTTTGATAGTCAACTGTTCCCAGTTAAGTGTTCCCTATTCCCGATTCAAGTAGCGCTATACTGATGATAGAACCTCCCAACTCCAAAGCAAGCGGATTTGATATTAGAGAAGCTATTTTTAAGTATCTTCTATCGAGATGCACCTTTTTGTAGTATTCTTTTTTCATGCTTGGTATAAAAGGGGGTGGTGGTGCATAGTAATGGTAGAGAAAGTGTGGAAAGTGTGAGGAGTGTGGGAAGAAATTAAAAAAAATATACATCTTCACCATTACTATGCAGGACTACCTAAAAGGGAAATAGATTTGAGTGCCAAACTATTACATAGATAAACTTTCTGAATATTAGAATTAAGATTATGTTATACTCTGAAAAATATTTCCTCTGACTCGTGAGTATCTTAACTTCACCAGAAAAATGTCTAACCCAACCCATAATCAAAACTCCCATACTAAGAGTAATACCAGCACACCTGAAGTTTTATTACCTAGGATAACTATTCTGCTCCTGGATGATTCTGAGGTAGATCGTCTTACCTACATTCGTTATCTTAAATCAGATCCACACCACACCTACTGCATCATAGAAGCTGAAACCTTAGAAGAAGGAATAGAAATGTGGGAGTCAGAGGAACCAAATATAGCTCTGGTAGATATCAACCTACCCGATGGAGATGGATTGGAATTTTTAGAAGCAATTACCACTAACTACTCTAAAGATAAATTACCTGTAATTGTACTTACTGGTCTGGGGGATGAGCGAGTTGCAGTAAGGGCAATGAAACTGGGAGCAGCAGACTATCTGGTTAAGGGAGATATTACAGCGGATTTATTATGGACCTGTGTTAGTGAAGTGTCCGTTCGCAGCACGGTGATTACTCAGCGAGACCTGAAATCTGCAATAATCCGGAATCCCCTGGTTGTCAGTCCAGATACAACAGTCAAAGATGCCGTTACCCTGATGAATCAAGAGCGATCGCTTGCCAGCTCTGGCCAAATAAAAGCAACGCAACAGAAAGATCGTCATCAAGGGGCAAGGTCAAGTTGCGTGTTAGTGGTTGAGGAAAATCAAGTCGTGGGTATTTTGACTGAGCGGGATGTCGTGCGTCTCAGTGCTCGGGGGCAACTCCTAGAGTTCTTGGTAATGAGTCAGATTATCCCAGATTTTATCATTACCCTGCGTGAATCAGATTTTACCAATTTGTTTTATGCGATCGATCTGCTTCAGCAGCATCGGATTCGTCACTTACCAATTATAGACGATCGAGAAAACCTAGTTGGGTTATTGACCCATGAGAGTTTGCGACAAGTCTGTCAACCAACTGACTTACTACAAGCACGTCTAGTGAGGGAGGTAATGAACCATGAGGTGGTTTGTGCGACACCAGAGACTTCTGTATTGGCAATTGCTAAACTTATGGCAGAGCAGCGCATTAGTTGCATCGCGATCGTAGAACCAGGTGGCACGACCGCAAAACCTCTACAAATTCCGGTGGCGATGCTGACTGAGCGAGATATAGTAAGATTTCAGGGATTGGGCTTAAATCTAGAAAATTGCACCGCAGAGACAGTGATGAGTAAGCCAATCCTAGCAATTAAGTCAGAGATATCGCTCTGGTCTGTTCAACAGATCATGGAGGAGCAAAATATCCGTCGGTTACTGGTGACAGGGGAGCAAGGAGAGCTGCTAGGGATCGTTACTCAAACTAATGTGTTGCGAGCTATTAATCCCCCGGAAATTCATAAATTAATGGAAGTTTTGGAACAACGGGTGGTGCGCTTAGAGGAAGAGCGAATCAAATTGCTGGAAAGTCGCACTACTGAGCTAGAAGGTCTGCTGGACGATCGGACTGCTGTTCTTAAGGCAAAGGTAGAACAGGAAAAATCATTGATGACTGTAACAGAACAGATCCGGTCATCCCTCGATTTGCAGAGCATTCTTGATACAACTGTGCAAGAATTTCGTTTATTGTTGCAGTGCCATCGGGCGATTATTTACCAATTCCTTCCAGAGTCTTCTGACACTGTGGTTGCTGAGTCAATTGCTGAAGGTGAGCGATCGCTGTTGGATTTAGAACTTGCTCATTTCTGGGTTACTCCAGAATGGATGGAGCTGTATCGCAAAGGTCAGATTCGGGTAGTAGATGACCTATACAAATCAGAGCTAACCCCAGAAAAGCGTCAAGAAATACTTTTCAGCTATGATATTCGTGCTGCGCTGGTTGTACCTATTATTGTAGAAAAGCAACTATGGGGTTTGATGCTCGCCAGTCATCGACATACCTACAGATGGACAACCGATGGAATTGATTTAGTTCAACGATTATCCGTTCACATTGCAATTGCTATCCAACAAGCAAAAGCATATCAACAAATGCGAATAGCAAAAGAAACTGCTGAATATGCTAACCGTACCAAGAGCGAATTTTTAGCCCTGATGAGTCACGAAATACGTACTCCGATGAATGGTATTTTGGGGCTTACCCACTTAGTCCAACAAACCCATCTTCAGCCTAATCAGCAAGATTACCTCAATAAAATTCAGAGTTCCGCCCAATCATTACTGGAAATCATCAACGACATCCTCGACTTTTCCAAAATCGAGGTCGGGAAACTGGAACTGGAATCTATCCCATTTGAATTAGATAACATCCTCAATCAGCTCGACAATATTATTGGTCTCAAAGCTGCTGAAAAAGGAATAGAACTGGTATTTCAAGTTGGGGATGATATTCCCCAATATTTAATTGGAGACTCACTACGCTTAACTCAGGTGTTGATGAATATGGCGAGCAATGCTGTCAAGTTCACTGAAACTGGTTTTGTTACTATTGCAGTTGAACTGCTTAATTGTACTAATGAAACTGTACGTCTGAAATATCAGGTAAAAGATACAGGGATTGGTATTAGTCAGTCTCAAATTGAAAGACTATTTGAATCTTTTACACAAGTTGATGCTTCTATCAGTCGCAAATACGGTGGCACAGGACTGGGACTAGCAATTTGCAAAGGTCTTGTTAACTTGATGGGAGGCAGCATTGGTGTTGAGAGCGAACTGGGTAAAGGCAGTACATTTTATTTTGAATTAGAGTTTAGCTATTCCAGGGAGCATGGCGATCTTTATGATTCTCCTGTATCCACCAATCTCAGAAAGACTCAATTATCTGAGTTGGTAAAACTTGAGGAAATTCAGGGAGCTAATATCCTACTGGTAGAAGACAATGCAGTCAATCAACAAATCGCTCAGGAATTGTTGCGAAGGGTGGGGCTGAACGTAGATTGTGCAACCAATGGAAAAGAAGCGATCGCTAAAGTTCAGGAGCGTACTTACGACCTAATCCTGATGGATATTAGAATGCCTGAAATTGATGGTCTAGAGGCAACCAAGATCATCCGTTCTCTCGCAGAGGAGAACAACAGCGAGACGAAATGGTTTGCCACAGTGCCTATTATTGCTATAACAGCTAATGCTATGGATATAGATAAAACCAAAAGTTTGGCAGCAGGGATGAACGATCATCTCTCCAAACCTGTTAATCCCCAAGAATTATATGAGACCCTCTGCAAGTGGATTGCTCCTACTCGGAGTTCCTCTGTAGTCACAAATAATCTCTCCAGCGTTCCTCTAGAAAAGGTTCCTCTTCCAGAAACTACTTTGGTAGCTCTACCTGGTCTGAATGTCGATATGGGTTTAGAGCTTATAGGTGGTGACTGGAATAATTATCATGATATTCTGAGACTTTTTCAAACCTGTGAAGAAGAATATAAGACCGAAATTATGGTAGCTATAAATCAGGGCGATTTGACTAAGGCGTTACATTTAGTTCACTCCCTGAAAGGGGCGGCAGCTAATATTGGGGCAGAGACACTCTACAAATTTGCTGCCTCCCTAGAGAAGGATCTACGAAGTCAAACACCAGATTTAGAAGTGTTATTTACCAAAGCTATGACCTTAGTTGAAGAGTTTCAACAAGTATTAAATAGCATTGATATACTGCTAGAGAAATTCAGTAGTCAGTAGTGAGCAGATCTCTGGTATAGCGCTACGCTTCAATAATTGATAATTGATAATGGATAATTGATAATTAGGGCTTGCTGATTAAATCTAAAAGCATTGAAATATAAAGGTTTTAGGCTTTTTTTTACTCAAAAAAGTCTGGCGAATTAAGCTTGAGCAACCAGAAAGTTAGGGTTGAAAGGAGAATAATTGCAGAAAAATTGAGGGATAAAATATTCGACTAACTCCTCTAAATTCTCCATTTCTCCTGTCTCCTGTCTCCTGTCTCCTGTCTCCTCCCCTCACCCATAATACTTTTGAGCGCAAACCCTAATTACCTCTCCCTAAAAGGAAGAGGATTGAATAAAAGGAAAATTTTTTCTTCTCTTGGTCGATTGGATATGGGGAAGAGACCCGCTCTTGCAGATCCGCGTTTCATGTCGCGTTTGCGTTAGCATGACCTAGGAAAGCGAAACGCTTTTCATGTCGTGCAGCGTTAACGCGCGTTGTGCGTTAGCTAAACGCCATCCCATCCTACCGAATGCTCCGCAAACGACCGCTTGTTTCTCCTTCAAAGGAGAGACTTTAAACCTTACAGCGCTTTTCGCTCTTGATGAACCACATCTTCACAAGCAAAAATCGTGTAGGGGCGAATGGCCATTCGCCCCTACTGTGGTCTAACCAAATGAAAACCGCTGTAATTATTCGGTAAAAAGTAATCCTTGAATGAGTTTGAGCATTTATAAATGTCCTAACCTTTGCTTCGACTGCTATAATTGCCAGACTGTGACTTCTTGTCACCCATCGGACACGATATATAAGCGTTACGCGCAAGTCATATCAAATCCGTTTTCTTTTTACTCACATTCTGTTTGCTTCTATGACTAGCAATACGCGCTTGACCCTCCATAGGACCTCCAGCAATAGGAATGACCTGATACTTGCGCTCTTCTTCGAGAGTTTTCAGTTTGGTATAATCAATCCAGTGAATACAATTAACAGGACAAGTATCGATCGCTTCTTGGATTAATTCTTCAGAGTCACCGTCTTGCTGAAAAACACGCGCTCGCCCATGTTCAGACTCAATATAAAAAGTATTATGGGCAACATGGGCGCAATGCTTACAACCGATACAGGTAATTTCATCAACGTAAACCCCTTTTTGTCGTAACACCCCACCAAGTTCGGGTTCAAAACCCGAACGTTCGGGAGCATCTCGTAATATCCCACCAAGTTCGGGTTCAAAACCGGAACGTTCTGTCTCACCTTCTAGGGAGGATGAAGAAAAATCTAACATTTTGTAAAAGTAATATATTATCTATATATCTATAAGCTTTGTATATTGGGCTTCGGCGATCGATCCAACATACACTACTAATAATTTTGGTATTGGTAAAATAAAGTATGAAATTAGTATGGGAGTAAGATTGATATTAAGGAAAAAAGATGTTTTAACTACTGACTACTGACTACTGACTACTAAAAATCCTACAATCATTCACCAAGGCCATAATTTTGTATTGTAATAGTTGTTGGGTTTCGCTAATGCTTTTTCCTACGGAATGCTCCGCAAATATGTTCCACCGCAAAACCCAACCTACATTTGAATGCCGACTGCTGTTTAAGCACTCCAACGTTGAACAACTAAACGGACAGATCCATCTTTATTTTTTTGCTGTTCGGTAACCTGAAATCCTTGTTTAGCAGTTTCATTAACTACAGTCTGGAAAGCATAACGCTGAGTCACCATATTAATAAAGCGATCTACAGACGATGCTTGTTGCCAGAATTGTAGATCGGCAACCAGCTCATATTCATTACCATTCCAGGCAAATCCTAAGTCATACCCATTATTTTGTTCTATGACCACTTCAGCAGTGCTAGTTTGTCCGCGATAACCCCGAACTTCTGTTGGACCTGATTTCCAGTCAATACCTAAATCTGTGAGAGCAGACTGCAAAGACTTCAGATTACGAATTTGAGTTTTGATTTGACTAAAGTGTGACATAGTAATTCTAAGAGAAATAAACTGAACTCAACAAGAAAAAAAATTTTAGTAACTGCTAAAAGAAGAAACTTGCGTCTTAGCAGTATCAGACTGATGCTGCTTTTGAGCAAAATATTCAGAAGTTGACTCTTGAGTTAAGACAATACCTAACTCAGATTCAATTGCAGCAGTTACTTCTGTACAGGATGCACCGACAATACCAGTAACTTTTTCCTGTACGCGACCATCTGGATGAATGATGAACTCTAAAGTTTCCATGTTCATAGATGAATAATGAACAGTTATCGAAATATACAAAGATACCAATTTTTTCAAAGTGATATCTGCTGAAGTTGCTTCTTGATTTTTTAAATGACTTGCTTTTAATCTAAATCAATTTTTACTAATTGATAGATAACGAATCATTTCTTAACAAAAGTTATTATAATCTGAAGCACTGCATCAGTTATTTGTTAAGTTTGGCGTATATTTTTAAAACCGTCAAGATAATGGACCAAGGTACGAGGAAATATTGGGATCAAGAAGATAGCCTAGTGAGTCATGTAACAAAACTTCAAACTCAAAGTTCTTGACAAATATTACTCAGACTGTTATGAAAAATATTTCTTGTCCAATTAAATATTTTGGGATTTATCGGTTAAGTATCCCTTGAAAATACAAGTGACCTTCTTGGTTAAGCTGATATATGTTAGTTGCCATGACTGTTAGAACTTATCGAATAGCTGTTTGCGTAGAACAACCTAGGAGAACCAATAGAATATCAGTAATTAATCCTATCTCCCAGATAACTAAAGCCTTCTTTGTTCTTCTCTCTTCCTTTAGAATAAAGGCTGAATATATTATCTTGAATAATTTTTATGTTTTCTTAGTAAAAATTAGGTTTTGAATTATTTAATTTTCCTTAACTTCTAATAATTGCAAATAGATTTTTTAGGCAATTAATTGAGTCGCTACTTAGGAATTTACGAACTAGAAACTTTAGGTTAAATTCCCTGGTCCATATTCACTTTTTTAACTTTTGATACCAATTCACTTTAAATTATTCAAAACTTTTGACTTTTGGATTTAGTCAAATGACATGATTTCCAGAGTGATGCACCTTGGCAGATAATAAAAGTCTGTCCAGTTAAATTAAGTGCTATGAGTGCTATGCAAATAACAACTTCCAACAATCAAATCCATGTAGGTGTTTTAGGCTTCGGTGGTTTGGGGCAAGCTGCAGCTAGGGTACTTACACCTAAACAAGAAATGGCCTTGGTTGCTGCTGCTGACCAAAAAGGTTACGCCTACAACCGTCAAGGATTAAATCCTGACCAATGTATGACCATGTACAATACCCAAGGGTCTTTGGGTTATTTAGAACCTGGTGGGGTTTTAAGTAATCAAAGTATTGAGGAATTAATTAAAGTAGCTGATACTGTCGATGGTTATTTTCTGGCCCTTCCTAATTTGCCTAATACTTTTATGGCAGATGTTGCTAAACAATTTATTGCTGCTGGTTGGCGGGGGGTATTGGTGGATGCCATTAAGCGAACCAGTGCTGTCGAACAATTATTGGCCCTCAAAGATGAGCTACAAGCTGCGGGTATTACTTATATGACAGGTTGTGGCGCAACTCCTGGTTTATTAACCGCAGCAGCAACTATAGCAGCTCAGAGTTATGCGGAAATTCATAGTGTGAAAATTACTTTTGGAGTAGGTATTGCTAATTGGGAAGCTTACCGCGCGACAATTCGTGAGGATATTGGCCATTTGCCCGGTTATGATGTGGAAAAAGCTAAGGCAATGACTGATGCTGAGGTGGAAGCTTTGTTAGAAGAGACAAATGGTCTGTTGAAGTTAGAGAATATGGAACACGCTGACGATATTATGTTGGAGTTGGCGGGAATTTGCGATCGCGATCTGGTAACAGTAGGAGGTATTGTGGATACTCGTAACCCGAAAAAACCTTTAAGTACAAATGTTCAGGTTACAGGTCGCACTTTTGAAGGCAAAATTTCTACTCATACTTTTACATTAGGGGATGAAACAAGTATGGCGGCTAATGTTTGTGGTCCGGCGTTTGGTTATTTGAAAGCAGGAGTAGACTTATATCGCAGAGGTATTTATGGTTTATTTACTGCTGCTGAAGTTATGCCAAAGTTTGTCCGGTAGTGGTTTTCTGGTGAATGGGGATAGTGTGAGCGTCTCGCTCACCCATCAGAGCTTCTCCCTCACGCACGGGAGCGTCTTATATCAAATCTGTTGACTGCGGATAGAGTTAGTAGTATTGCTCTAACCCTATCACCTATTCCCCTAATCTTACTACTACAGTTCCCCCCTGTTTAAGCTATCCCTTACCCATAAGTCTTATAAGCATTGCAGGGTGGTCCGTGTGGTCTGTTTGGGGAAATGGTTATATTAGCTAGTCAGAGTTGGCAAATGGTGAAATTGCGTTATTCACTTTTAGCCACCTCTGTCCTAGATATGAGAAATGGCAGGTTTGTCTTCTCGGACCCCTCTTCCCCCTCTCCCCTATCCTGTAAGGAATTTAAAAGATGTGGGTAAAGCATAGCTTTCAAAGGGGGGAACTCAAGGGGAGAGAATGATTTGTGGGTAGGAGCGATCGCTACTACTAAAATTGGTAGTCCTGCATAGTAATGGTGAAGATATATATGTTTTGTAATTTCTTCCCACACACTCTCTACCATTACGGGAACACCACCACCCTAAAATTCTGGAGCGATCGCACCCACACGAATACTTTTTCAATCCAAACTAATTTTATTGAGAAGTCTTATTAATTAGTAATAGTTTAAATAAAAATGCTATATAATCTTTAGCACTCAAAAATATGTAGTGTATTTACTTTAAAATTATAAACTAAACTAAAAGAATTATCAAGTACAATTGATACAGATTTCTATTAATTTACCCGATATATTCAAAATATAGATAGGGTTGATACAAAAAGCCATATCTATTCCAAGGTCATCTGAAACACTTGTCTCTATTGGCCTTTGTTATTTGATTAAGCTTGGGGATACAATCGACAAATTATTGAAATTACTTCTTATTAAGTTAAAACTAGACTAACCCATAGATGAATTTTAAGTTTGGCATCTGAAGTAAGTTAATTCAAGAATTTATAGCATTCAGTAACCAAGAATTCAATTCTGCAACTAACTTGTAGAAACCACTGAGATACCCTCAAACATCTTGGTCTAGCTAGTGCGATTTGCTTTCCCCAGTAGATTCAATCAACTTTAATTTAGACATCAAAGTAATCAGGAGTGTCGATAATGGCAAAAATTGGGATATTTTACGGTAGCACATCCGGCGTAACAGCAGAAATCGCTGAAACAATCCACGAAAAATTAGGCGAAGAACTTTGTGATATCATAGATATGGAAGAAGATTACGACGAATTTAGTCAACTTCTTGAATACGATTATTTATTATTAGGTTGTTCGACCTGGGGAGCTGGGGAAGTGCAGAATGCCTGGCGCGAACCACTTTTTGACATGGATATCGAAAAGCCTGATTTTACTGGAAAGACTATTGCTTTGTTTGGTGCAGCAGATCAAGTTGGTCATGGAAAGCACTTTGCCGGCGCATTGCAACTCATGTGCGACCAATTCGAGAAGCTTGGTGCAACTATAGTAGGAGAGTTTCCTACTGAAGGTTACACTTTTGAGCATTCTACCGCCGTGCGTGATGGTAAATTTGTAGGATTACCACTTGATGAAGTTAATCAAAGCGATCTAACTGAAGAGAGAATTACACAGTGGTTGGAAACACTACGCCCCATCTTTCTTGCTGAAGAAAGTCCTGTATTAGTAACTGCTTAGATGGCGAAAGTTTTGTAGCACCAAACAAGCAACGGACTCTCAAAGATTTCTCTAAATCTCAATTTTTGAAATCTTGTTGCTAATTTTGGTAGCGATCGCTGTTGATACGGAAACAGCATAGTCTATTGCATCTGTAAAAAATTGTTTTGTTTGCATATCAGTTCATCTCCTTTTGGGTTGAGTAATAATTATATTACTCAACTTTTTTATTTATAGCAGTTCTCACATAGATAAAACACAGTGGTTAGGCGTTCGTGTCGCACCAACTCAAAGCATCTTGTTATATCATGTTCAGATAATCACTTATAATAAAGTATATGGTTTGTAGTAGGGCTTCAGCCCTATCTACAGTTCGGGCTGAAGCCCTACTACGAACTTTAATTATAATAACTATTTAACCGAACATAATATTACTCCAAAAAAGTTTTGTAGTCTACTTAAATCAATTGTGCTTTCAATTAAGATTGTGTAGCTTGAGTTATTGCCAGGAGTTCAAAGTATTGTCATTGTGGAAAGAATTCGCATCTTGGGAATCAAACTACTAATACCCTATTTAACAAGGTACTGAATAAAACTGGACTTTTCTGAGTTGATTTTTTCAGCCACTGAACAAAACTGAACTTTTCTGAATTAATTTACGACATTTGGTTAAAATACTGAGTCATAAATACCTATAAAAATTAATTTAATATCGATTTTTAGTTACAAAAAAATAGCTATATCTCATAACTATACTAGATCATAAGGGGATTTATTTTTTTGCCAAGATAAGTTAATTGTCCAAATTTATCTCAAAAAAGTTCAGTTTTATTCAGGTGGAAAACTCCTGAACTTTCCTGAACTTTTCCGTATTGTTTTTTCCGGAAATTCCAGCGATAGTAATCTTAACAACGGAAAGAGAACAAAATCTTTCAACGCAAACAAATAATTTACGGAGACAAAGAACAATGGGATGGGATTTCGGACCAAGAACACAAAATGGCGATAATGGTAACAATAAGCTTGTAGGACAAACAGGCTATAGTAAGTGGTATAACATAGCTCAATGGAGAGAAGTTACTACATATCATGATTTCCAGGATAAAATCTTCGGTGACAACGGAAATGATACTCTTGTAGGAAAACAAGAGAGCGATACTCTTAAAGGAGGTCTCGGTGATGACTGGCTCTATGGTGGTGATGAAACTACAGACCCAAATAGCGATAGTGGCTATTATTTTGTGCAGAATAATATTAAGGACCATAACCGAGGAGCCGGAAATGATTCTCTGATAGGAAATAATGGAAACGATATTCTCTTTGGAGGAGCAGGAAACGATACTCTTGAAGGAGGTCCCGACAACGATGTACTTCAAGGCGGAAACGGTACTGATTCTCTAGTTGGGGGTACAGGTAACGACGTAATTTTCACAGGTGCACTATCAAGTGGTAATAGCGACATCATCTATGGTGGGGGAGGCAAAGATACATTCTTCCTAGGTGATACAAGGACAACTGTAACTCCAGGCACTATTGATGCTGAGGGATGGGCAAATGCAATTGCCACGGACATCACTGATTTAGCTTTCAGTATGATGCCTGGTGGTGCGGTCGGCAAGGTTGTGATTACAGCGATCAAAGAAATGACCCCGATGATTGCCAAGGGAGTTAATGCGGTGACTGATGGTATAGTAAATGAACCCCCCAAGGGAGAATATGCTATGGTTAAAGACTTCAATCCTCTAGAAGATCTTGTTATTATTCCTCTAAACTACGATAGTAGTAAGGGTGAAGACCCTAATGTTTTCAGTTTGCCTGCTAGCAATGGTTCCAACTTTTTATCTTTTGCTCATGATGCAGCAACCAGTACCAACATCTTTGCAACTCTGAATTTTGCCAAGCCTGGGGACATTTTTCCCGGCGATACAGCTTTACCAGAACAGTATGTGCAATCAGTGCGAAAGAGTTTGCTAGATAATGCTTTGATTATGGATAAGGATGGAGTTTATCAAGGTTTAAATAATGGTTCAACAACCAAGATTTTTGACGACACCATCAGCGCAGAAATCGGCAAGATGAAAAACCCATTTTTGGTTTTGGGTGCCACTGGGCCTTTGTCCATTGAGGGTGACAATAATGCCAACTACCTTTACGGTGGTAATTTTAATGATGTGATTGCTGGTCACACTACCAAGGAAACAACAGCAAAATCTTCATCAACGCTTTACTTCACACCACACGCGGATGGTAACGATCAGATATTTGGTTACAAAGGTAATGATATTATTTATGGAGGTGCGGGAGAAGATACCATAAATGGGGGTGAAGGCAATGATGTGATTTATGGTTACACTTACCATGAAACAGTCGTACAATCTGGATCAACACGTCACTTCACACCAAACGCGGATGCTAAGGATGAGATATTTGGTGAGAAAGGTAATGATATTATTTATGGAGCTGGAGGAGCAGATACCATAAATGGGGGTGAAGGCTCAGACACTGTTTCCTACAAAGATGTTAATCAAGGAACAGGAATCAAAGTCAATCTGAGTCAGGGCAGAGCGGTTAGAGATGGCTTTGGTAGTCAAGACACCTTGATCGATATTGAAAACGTGGTTGGTAGTGATTATGGTGACCTGATCAGAGGAAGTAAAGTTGGTAACATTCTCAACGGCGGTAAAGGAAATGATTCTATCTATGGTCACGACGGTAACGATCGTATCTTCGGTGGTGATGGAAATGACTCTCTATATAGTATCCGGGGTAATAGCACTCTGTCTGGCGGAAATAACAACGATTTCCTCAGTGGCGGGGACGGAGACGGTTCTCTAGATGGTGGCCAAGGAACTGATACTTTGGCAGGTGGTGCAGGTGCTGATACCTTTGTTGTACAGGTTACTGAAGGTGATATCATTCAAGATTTCAATGTAAATGAAGATAAGCTCATAATAACAGGGATGGATAAATACGCTCGTCGAGACTATGAGTATAACTCTTCAGATCAAGAACTATCCTTATTTAATTGGGGCAGACCTGTTGCTGTATTGCAAAATATACCGCAAAATCAAGTTAATAATGTTGTCAACAATATTAATGTGGATTTTAAACCTCATATTGATGCTTCGGTACAAAGCACTACAGGAGGTTGGGCTGAACACAATCATGTTATGATTACTACTGGCAACTCAGGAAATGATGACCTCACAGGACTACCCAAAAACGGTCAATGGGATCATAATATAATAGCTGGCCACGGAGGAAATGATACTATTACAGGTGGCGAAAGTAACGACTGGCTGTGGGGTGGTACGGGCCAAGACAGCATAATTGGTGGCTCGGTTCACGATCAAATCTTCGGTGGGGACGGAAATGACTCTCTGTTAGGCAACAATGGAACTGACCGCCTCTATGGTAATGCAGGAGATGATTATCTAAATGGTGGTAATGGAGGTGATTTCTTTATCCTAAATTCTGATATTGGAATAGACACTATCGCTGACTTTGATGCTAATCAAGGAGACAAATTTTTAATTGACAAGAATGTCTACGGTATTAGTAATCTTAATGATATCAGCTATGATGCTGGCTCTGGCAATCTGAGTGTGGATAGTGGCATAATTGCAGTTCTCAACAACCCTGTTGGCTTTGCAGTTAACGACACTAATATTTCACTGCGTGAAAATCTCATCGTAGACTAATATTCACTGGATCAAGATATCAGCGTTTTGTGATACACCATCCCCTAGAATTATGCTACTTGTGAGCTAAATGCTAGTAACTTGAATGAAGCAATTGCAGTTCTCAAAAATTCTGTTGGCTTTGCAGTTAACAACACTAATATTTCACTGGTTTATATTTCAGATTGATCAACCAAATCATTACAAGCAAAACTCTGTAGGGGTGAATGGTAATTCACCCCTACTGTGGTCTAGGAAAGTCAAAACTACTGTCAAGTTTCATCTCAAGTCATTACTCATACTAAAGTCTGCCATTGCTCCTTTAATATTTCCCATCTTGCTACAAACACAACCTCGGTTATAATAAGCTCTGGAGTTACCAGCATCTATATAAATAGCATAACTAAAATCTGCCATTGCTTTGTGCATATCTTTTGACATTAAATATGCTAGACCCGTTTCATTATAAATATCTGCTTGATTAAAATTAGCATTTTGTTGAGTATTTCCTAAAATTAGGTTATAGTCTTCTATTGCTTTCGGATAATTATTGAGTTCAAATAATTTTGGTAGCGATCGCTGTTGAGACAGAAACAGCATTATCTATTGCATCTGTAAACAATTGTTTTGTTTGCATATCAGTTCATCTCCTTTTGGGTTGGGTAATAATTATATTACTCAACTTTTTTATTTATAGCAGTTCTCACATATCTCACATAGATAAAACACAGTGGTTAGGCGTTCGTGTCGCACTAACTACAAAGCATCTTCCTACTCCAAAAAAGTTGGGAATCAAACTACGAATACCCTATTTAATAAGGTACTGAATAAAACTGAACTTTTATAAGTTGATTTTTTCAGCCACTGAATAAAACTGAACTTTTCTGAATTAATTTACGACATTTGGTTAAAATACTGAGTCATAAATACCTATAAAAATTAATTTAATATCGATTTTTAGTTACAAAAAAATAGCTATATCTCATAACTATACTAGATCATAAGGGGATTTATTTTTTTGCCAAGATAAGTTAATTGTCCAAATTTATCTCAAAAAAGTTCAGTTTTATTCAGGTGGAAAATTCCTGAACTTTCCTGAACTTTTCCGTATTGTTTTTTCCGGAAATTCCAGCGATAATAATCTTAACAACGGAAAGAGAACAACATCTTTCCAAAGCAAACAAAAATTCTATTTGAAGGAGAAAGAAAAATGGCAAGAACTGACTTTCACTCCCAACGCTCTGAGTATTACTTCGGAGTAGGTCGCTATCGACTCCTAATTGAGGAGGAATCGGAACCCTATAATATGAAAGATGGCGAGGCGAACTGGACAAATAATGTTACATTTGATCACACACACATAATTAATGGGAGTACCAAGGTTTATACCCGTCATGCTATCTCTCACTCTACTGTTAACGGCAACGATTTAGATAACAACATTACGGGCGCATATAAAACGCACAAACATTGGTCCCATAACGTGGGCTTAAGCTCTTATGAATTTGAAAACGTCGTTTACCGTTGGGATGGTACCTTCAACGATTCAATTAATGGAGCAGGAGGAAACGACCTTATTGAAGGCTGGAAGGGGGATGATGTTCTAAACGGTGGGAACGATAATGATGCACTTCATGGTGGAGAAGGAACTGACACTCTTAACGGAGGAAACGGCAGTGACTTATTGTACACAGGTCCTCTAACTAATGGCGAAAGCGATGTACTAACAGGTGGTGCAGGGGGCGATACCTTCTTTTTAGGAGATGCTTCCACCCCGTCAGGGCCTCATACTACAGGAAAAGGTTTTGACTGGGGACGTCTAGGTTTAAGCCTGGCTGGAGACGTTAGTGATTTATTATTCACTGTTGTTCCAGGTTTGGGCACTGCGGGCAAAATCGCCAAAGAAATCGTGCCAATGATGTTTGATGTAGCCAAAGCCACCTCACATAACGTTACAGCCACAGTTGCACAAAACGGAGGTAAAAAGGGTTCTGCAACCATTACAGACTTCAACCCTGTTGAGGATGTTATATTTATTCCTCTGCCATCGGATGGTGATATCTACATTGATAAAAATACCACTGATAACGGTTTACTCAAGGTTTTTCACGATAAAAATAACACTGATGTCATTGCAACTGTTAAACTATCTAATGACTTTAATAATATTGAAGGTAACTCAAACGGCAAACTTGAGTCAAACTTGTTCAAGAATATTGAACGCAACGCATTAATTCTTGATTCTAAGGGTGCCAAAGATTTCAAAAACAAGACAAAACTGGAAATTGAAGACTCACAACTCGAAGACCTGGGAACAAACAAATTTCTGGTTCTGGGAGCCTATTCCGGATTTGATATCAAGGGTGCCAATGGTGCTGACTATTCCTATGGAACACAATTTGGTGACATTATCTCTGGCTATGAAGAACCAGAAAAAGCATACACAGCTGGTGATGATGTGTTCTACGGATTTGGGGGCAACGATGTGTTTTTTCCGGGACAAGGTAACGACCGTATTTATGGTGGTGATGGTGTTGATGCAGTGAACTATATGGACTCTACATCAGCTATCACTATTAACTTAAGTAATGGGAATAACAATGATGATGGCTTCCGTACTAAAGACAGGTTACACAGCATTGAGAACATCATTGGTAGTGATTATGGTGACAGGATCACAGGAGATGGTCAGGCTAACGTTCTCAACGGTGGTCAAGGAACTGATACTCTCAGGGGTGGTGCAGGTGCTGATACCTTTGCTGTACAGGCTACTGAAGGTGACGTCATTAAGGATTTCAACGTGAATGAAGATAAGCTCTTGATTCCAGGGATGAATCAAGGCGATCGTCGAGACTATAAGTATAACTCTTCAAACAGCGAGCTGTCGTTATTTATTTGGGGACGACCTGTTGCTGTCTTGGAAAATATCCCGGAAGGGCAAGTCAATAATGTTGTTGACAATATTAAGGTTGACTTTGTTAACGAGATCGTGGAAACACGAGAAGCAAAAGTGAATGGGGAGAATAAAACAATAACTGAGACAAGAGTTGAGACAAAAAGTGCCACAGGAGGTTGGGCTGAACATAGTGGTATTTTTATTACTACTGGCAGCTCAACAAATGATAGTCTGACAGGAGTAAATGGACAAGGTTATATAATAGCTGGTCACGGAGGAAATGACACTATTACAGGTGGCGACAGTGGAGAATGGATGTGGGGTGGTAGTGGAGATGACAGCCTAATTGGCGGCTCGTTTCACGATCAAATCTTCGGTGGGGACGGAAATGACACCCTAATTGGCAACGATCATGTTGACCGCCTCTATGGTAATGCAGGAGATGATTATCTAAATGGTGGCAATGGAGGTGATTTCTTTATCCTCAATTCTGATATTGGAATAGATACTATCGCTGACTTTAATGCTAATGAAGGAGACAAATTTTTAATTGACAAGAATGTCTACGGTATTAGCGATCTTAATGGTATCAGCTATAATGCTAACTCTGGCAACCTGAGTGCGAATGGTAATCTAATTGCAGTTCTCAACAACCCTGTTGGCTTTGCAGTTAACGACACTAATATTTCACTGCGTGAAAATCTTATCGTAGACTAATATAATATTTCACTGGGTCAAGATATCAGCGTTTTGTGATACACTATCCCTATAATTATGCTACTGGCGAGTTAAATGCTAGTCACTTGAATGAAGCAATTGCAGTTCTCAAAAATCCTGTTGGCTTTACAGTTAACGACACTAATATTTCACTGGTTTAGGTTTCAGATTCAAGTGATTACAGCATTTTTCAGATTGATGAATCATATCATTACAAGCAAAACTCTCTAGGGGTGAATGGTAATTCACCCCTATTGCGCTCTACCAATAGCTGATATAAAATCAGGATAATTAGTAAATCCAAGTCATTGCGACTGGAACGAAGTGGAAGGAAGCAATCTCAGGGTTATAGGAGATTGCTTCCTATCGTCGCAATGACGACTATTTTACCGGATTCTATATGACAGCTAAATGCTGTTTCGGAGTATTCCGTCAGGAAAAGTTGATAGCTAGTTAACCAATAGCAGTTTGATTAGATGATAACAGCCATTTTTGTAATCCATTAATCAATGCTTGGGTGTGATGATAAGCTGACATATTACCTCGATCGCAAAAACACTTTGCAGCAGCTTGTAAATCTTGAATTGCTGCTTGATAAAGTCCAGACTCTTGACGCAATAACCCTCGGTTTAAATATGCTTGAGCTTCATGGGGGTTAAGTTTTAGAGTTTTACTAAAGTCTGCCATTGCTCCTTCAATGTTTCCCATCTTGCTACAAACACAACCTCTGTTATAATAAGCTCTAGAGTTGCCAGCATCCATATAAATAGCATAACTAAAATCTGACTTTGCTTTGTGCATATTTTTTGACATTAAATATGCTAGACCCCTTTCATTATAAATATCTGCTTGATTAAAAGTAGCATCTTGCTGAGTATTTGCTAAAATTAAGTTATAGTCTCCTATTGCTTCCTGATAATTATTCAGTTCAAAATTAGCTAATCCTCGGTTATATAAAGCACGAAAATCATTATGGTTGTGGTTAAGCACTTGAGTATATTCTGCAATTGCCTGTTGGTAATTACCGATTTCGTAGTAAGCTAAACCTAGGTTGAGATTTGCTTCTATATTTTCTGGATTAATTTTTATTGCTTCGGTGCAGTCAGCGATCGCTGCCTCATATTTTCCCCATTGCAGATAAACTAAACATCTATTACTATAAGCACTAGCAAAGTTAGAATTAAATTCTATTGCTTTGGTAAAGTTTTCAACTGCTTGCTCATAGTTTTTGTTTTCAGTATTAGCTATACCTTTGGTAAAGACTTTTTTAGCATTACCGATGTCTGAGTTAGCAGTTGCAATTTTCATCGGTGGCGAGAATGAAAAACATAAGACTGTAACGACTATACTAATACTGAGTAGAAATCGATAAAAGCTATTCATTTGTCACCGTATATATTTACTTCAAATACTAATATTGGGGCGAATATATAGAGCTATAGATTCGATATTTTCTCTAGCTCTAATTTTCACCCCAACTATCAAGGAATATATTATCAAGATGAGAAAGATTTCATTTGTAAAGTTGGAAACTTTTCTCTCCTATCTTTTCCTAATTTGATATTAATTATTTCCAGCCGTTTTCAGCTTGATCTAGAACATAAGCTGAAACATCTGCAATGGAAGTTTCTCCAAGCCTTTTGAAATTTGGCATAGCATTCTTACCATTTGTTACCTGAGTGATAATTTTATCTGCACTAAACATACCCCATTTTTCTAAATCTGCTTTACTTAGAGTCTTTGTTGGGTTAATGCTATTCTTACCTCCAATATGGCAAGCTGCACAGTTGCCTGTGAATATCTGCTTTCCATGAGCTACATCGGCAGCTAAAGCTGGAGGTTGTACCGCAACAACAACAAACGCTATGGCCAATAGTACAATTGATAGTAATTTTTTCATTTGTTCTCCTCTCTCAACACAAATACAGAAGATTATTAAATCTGCGTTCCTTATTCTGAATTAAGTGAGGCATTACGTCAAACGACAGCCTGTCAAACATAAAAATTAAATTAATGATTATCAAAGAGTTTTTAATGCTACATTTTTCATTTGTACTAAAATTTTAAGGTTACTTATTAATGGTAAAAATAATTATCCTCTCCCTAAAATACTTAACTTTTAGAGAGAGGAATATTTAATATTTATCAATTTAAATCTTAATTATTTAAGGGTTTGACAATTTCCCTTAAGTATTAAATATCTCCAAAAATTATATCTGCCTTTTCTTAAAATATTGTCAGGACGTCCGATGGAACGTCCCTACAGTTTTTTTGCAAATAACTATTTTTGACACTCCACGGACGAAAGTCGCGTGGATTCTTCAGAGGAGCTGTAAATCTGGCTGAAGCCACGATTTCCACATTGCCAGCACCTTACCGTGGTAGGAATGCAGCAGCAGCTCACTAGGCGGTGTCAATTGCCACTACTCTCTCCGGTCAAAGACCATTGAGGCTACTTTTTTTAGTTATTGGTTGATTCACTCGCTCTGAGGTACAACGTGCTGACTAACGGCTAGAAACAGAGTGCTGACAAGAAGCACCGAGCCATCTTTTCGATTAACTACCATTTAACTGAAGCGTCCATTAGCTATCGGGCTTTCACCAGGATTCAGAGGTTTTCGTGTCTTTAAATAATTAATTATAACACATTTTTTTGACTACGGGTTAAAACCAGTCGGGTCGTTTTCATCCAGCCGTTAAAACTGGCTGGTTTCCAACTTCCCGAAAATTTACGATGATTAGGCGAAGATAGAGATATTTTTGTCATCGTTAAATAGCAATAAACTAATATCAACCCAACTTGCTTTAGGCTTGTGATGTATTAGTTAAATTCTGCTATTATTTTACAATTAGATGGCCAACCATACCTGCACCACGGTGAGGAGTACAGAAGAACTCATAATCACCAGACTTTGCATCTGCTGGAATATTTACATCAAAGCTTTCTCCAGCTTGAAATGCCAATTGTTTATGGGAAAGTGATTTTGACAGTTCTGAATCTGGTGATTTAGCAGGATTAAACATTACATTATGAGGTGCAAGCATACCGTTTTTAAATGTAACTGTATCACCAGGCTTAACAGTTACTTTCTGAGGACCAAATGCTAGTCCACCAGCACCCATTGTTACTGTATAGTTTGCTGCTTCTGCTGGACTAGAAAATACTAGGCTACCGATAACTAGCATAACTACGGAAGCTAGTAGTGCTATAGACTTAGAAAGTGAAGATATAAAACGCATCTTTAACTCCTGTTTTTTTAGATTATTCTGCATCCAGAGATAATTATACATTAATAAGACAGATTGTCATACTTAAATAATTTACCAGAAGAACAGGGAATTTTGAACTAGGCCAAGCAAAAATTGAAAAATCAAAAATTATGAGTCCTCTACCAAATCACCGTCCACAACAAATGTCCCTTGGGCCTCTGGAAACAGAAATTTTGAATATTGTTTGGGATTTAGGTTGTGCCACAGTAAAACAGGTACATGAACATATTCTGGCTGACCCTGACCGAGAGTTGGCTTATACTTCAGTAACAACAGTGCTACGTCGCCTGACTCAAAAAGGTTGGTTGGTCTGTGATGAAAGTAGCCGTGCTTTTGTGTGGCGACCTTTGATTTCTAGTCGAGAAGCTCAAATGTTGAAAGCGCACCAACAATTAAATCAATTTCTGGCAGTAGGAAATCCTGATGTAGTGGCCGCTTTTGCCGATAGTTTAGACTCTGCTAGTATAGAACAAATAGAGGCGATCGCCCAGAAGCTAAAAGCTATACGCAAAGCTAGGGAGGAGGAAAAATAATGCACCTAATTATTATATTTTTGGCTCTAGGTTTAGCTTATGTTCTAAGATGTGTAGATTTTTTTATTTCTCCTCATTGGTTAGTCCGTTGGCAGCGCTCTTTACTATTATTTATTTCTCCGCCCCTACTGTTAATCGCAACGGCCATTGCCGTGATTTGTATGGGGCTTGAAGGAGAAATGCTGGGATTCTCAACTGGATGGGTTAGTTATGTATTGGCCTGGGGTTTTTGCGGATGGACGGCTATTTTGGGTTTGGTTTTAGGCTATCAAGGTTGGCGGTCTGTGCAAAAGGTGAATGATTATCCTCAATTAAATATTAAAGGTAAATCTGTATTTTTACTTGATAATCCAATTTTATTTAGTGCTCAAATAGGCTTTTGGAATTCTAAGTTAGTAGTTAGTAAAGGACTTGTAGAAAGATTAAATTCCGAGCAACTTTATGCAGTGTTAAATCACGAACAAGCTCATTATTATTATCGAGATACTTTTTGGTTTTTCTGGTTAGGTTGGTTGGGGAAAATAGTTCCTTTTTTACCAAATACTGAAGTTTTGTGGCATGAACTTTTGACTCTGCGAGAAATTCGTGCCGACCAGTGGGCAAAAAAACAAGTGGATGGGTTATTGTTGGCGGAGACTTTGTTATTAATGGTGAGCGATCGCTTCACTGAACCAACTAATTTTTATGCAGCATTTAGTTGTACGACTCCCCCTAACCGTTTAACAGAAAGAATTGATGCCCTATTAGCAGAACCAGATTTTTCTATGCAGCAAAATAATTACTGGTTTTGGAGTTGGATATTGTTGAATTTTTTACCTTTAATCACTATGTTCTTTCATCAGTAAAAGTAGGAATGAATAATGAATAATGAATAATTAAAAAGCGTACATCTACTCATAAACTCTCTGATTAATTATCAATGCGACCACGAGTGATAATAATTAATTATTATTTGTTAATTATACCAATTCCCAAAAGCATTGCTATACTTATGTCGCACTTCAGTTATTAAGTGATTAACACAAGTCGAATCACTTTTTGGCTCTTTATTAGCCCAGTTAATGTTTATTATTCTTAATGTTTACTCCTCCTAACACTCCCAACACTCCCCACACTCCCCACACTTCCCCACCCAATCAGATATAACATTCTTTTTGAGAAATGGCATTATTCAGAAGGGGTAATTATTAATTATTAATTATTAATTGTTCATTGTTAATTGCTGAATTATGCCACACTTTGCGCTCTGCACAACCATTTTTTGTACACCTTTTCGCTTACTGCACTTTGAGCTGTAAATTGTAAATACCTGAGCGAGTAGCACTATATTTGGTGGGCTAAAGCGATATCTATTGACAAAGACTTAAATTTAGGTATAGAGTGGAAAGATGCGGTTGGCTTAACCGTCAATGCCTGTGGATGAGTAACCGCCGACGGCCTCAGTAGAAGCAGGAAGTAAACATCAATTTGTCGCATCGATGTGACGCTTTGTATCAGTTTTATGAAGCAGTATCTCGAAAGTATGAATATGTAAGTGCTTAGGCAAAATTAATTACCTAATTTTATTCCCTGTAATTTCTACAGCATCAGCTTTTTAGCTTTAGAGTATGTGTAATTAATTTTGCATGACTACTTAACCACCAATGATGGTTTGACATCAAAGTAAGTAGGTAGGCGTTAAAACTTGTCGCTTAAACTCAACTATTTGGGTTGTAGAGCGTGACTATGTGGTTCATCTACCTAAAAACCGCTATAAACTAATAGACTTTTTCAGCAAACTCCAATAAGTAATGATATATCTACGCCACAGCTAATAATTTTTGGGGTCTTTTCTGATGCTGTAAACTGTACATATGTTCAAACAATTTCCAACAGTATTCTTCTGAAAGTCCACAAGTTATAGCTCCTCGAAGTACAACGTTAAAATACCAATCATTAGGAGCTAGTTCCTGAGGTAATTTATCTACAACTACATAGGTACTAACTTCACTATATAATTTACCTTGACAAGATACTTTAACTTTTTCTGGTCGATAACCACCGCAGTGAATTTGTTTAACAAAATCGAACTTTACAGTCTCTCTTTCATCTAGGCGATCGCGCAACCTCAAAGGTAAATTATAAAGCACTCCTTCTACAGTAGAATTTGGGCTTTTTACTACATCTAATGCTCCACAATTACGCTTTTCGGAATAACGATAGAACCCAAGTTTATATCCTTTAAGTTTAGCTGGGCCAATAACATAGGCATGAGTATTTTCACCCAAAGTTCGTTTTAAATCAACAGGACACATACAGGAACCATAGGCAAAGTAGTAAAACTTTTTCTCTGTAGAAATTAGGTTGTTCATCTTAATCTTTTGGAGAATCTGAGTTAGTATATCTTTGAATTCCAGAAAAATTTAACTGGAATATTTACCGAATAATTAATAATTATTCAGGTTAAAAGCTTCATCTAATAGGGAAAAAAAGTGCTAGGATATTTCCTTATACATATTCGGTTACGGTTTTAACCAGAGGTAATTATCCATTATCCATTAACGAAGCCAAGCTATGCCTAAAAAAAATCACATCTTTTAAGCTTCGCTCAAGTAATACTTAGATATTGGGTGCATCTCAGATATGCGATGAGTATAAATACTCAATCAAAACCATCAGGCACGACAGGCAGAAGTTGCCGGGAGCGCAATAGTTACCAAGTAATACCCCTAATCTTCTCAGATATTGTTGTGCTTATCTCAATGGGGCTCTTACCGCTTAATTTCTCTAAGTATTTTTACCCATTGCCTAATTGAGATGCACCCTAGATATTCTTGTTAGTAATAAATCTTAACTTTTACTATCTGCAACTTCTGTAGGTAAACAAACAGTAAAAGTAGAACCTAAAGCAACTTTACTATCAACGGTAATATTGCCACCCATCATTTGACAAAAACGTTGACTAATTGCTAATCCTAAACCAATTCCGTCGTATTGACGAGTAGTTGATTCATCAGATTGGGTAAAGGGTCTAAACAAATACTTAATTTGATCTAAACTCATACCGACACCATTATCAGTTACACAGAGCACAATATTATCTTTTTGACGACTTACTCTTAAATTAATTTCACCTTGATGTGTAAACTTAGCAGAATTACTAAGTAGATTAGATATAATTTGTTGCACTTTGATTGGGTCTGCATACATAATACCAATATCTTCGACTCCTTCTACTTTCAGAATATTGCCATTTTTAACTACTAAAGGTTCCACTGATTTGACTACATTTTTTATTAAAGATGATAAATTAAAATCTTCTAAATATAACTTCATTTTATTAGCTTCTATTTTGGAAATATCGATAATTTCTTGAATCATTTTTAATAACTTCTGACTTTCCAAACGAATTCTGTTCAAGTCATTAATTAAATCTCGATCGCCCAAGTCATTAATTTCTTCATGTAATAAATCGCTATAACCAATAATGGCATTTAAAGGTGTTTTTAATTCGTGACTAATATTAGCTAAAAATCTACTTTTTGCTTGGTTTGCTGCTTCTGCAGCTTCTTTTGCTAACTCTAGTTCTAATTGTGTATGTCGCCGTTCGGTAATATCACGAAATGTGGAAACTACTGCTTCTATATTTTCTTCTTGATCGACCACTGGACTAATAATATATTCATAATCTATTTCCCCTTTTATAGTGGGAAAACATCCTTCTGATTTGACATATTTACCAGTAGTAAAAACTTTTTTTGTTTGTTCATAGAACTGTTGAATAATTTCTTGTGAAAAACCCAGCTCTGTTGCTGTTTTACCAATCATATCATTAGGCTTCATGCCTAGAGATTCTGCTCCAATTCGACTTACATAAGTATATTTTCCCGAGGGGTCAAAAAGATAAATTGGATCTACAGAGGCATTGAGAATACTATCAACTGTTCTCGCGTGTTGTGATAGTTCATTAGCCATTTTCTCTGCCATTTCATTAGCCTGAGTTTTGGCATTAATTTCAATTTTGAGCTGTTCATTTAGTTGTTTTAAACAAAGAGTACGTTCTGCTACTCTATTTTCCAGCTCTTCATTAACGTTGGCTAACAATGTTTGAAGTTCTTTACGATAATTGATATTTGTAGATATACTACCAATTGCATAGAGAGAACCATCTAAATTATAAAGTGGAAATTTGGTAGAAATATAAGAGTTATATCCATTTTTATCGGGTAAAATTTCTTCCACTGTTAAGCATCTGTTTGCTTCTGTAACTATTTGATTTATGTAACTAAAATTTTCTGCAATTTCTCTGGCAAAAAAATCATAGTTAGTTTTGCCAATAACTTGTTCTTTTTCCAGATTAAACGTTTTTCTAAAATGACGATTTATTAAAATGTATTTTCCTTGTATGTCTTGAATATAAATAATTGCTTTAGACTTTTCTACAATTGCTGACAAAATTGCTTGATTCTTTTCTAGTTCTACATTTTTCTCTTGAATTATTTGAAGCTCTCGCTGTAATTTATGGTTAATATTTTGGAGCTCTTTGACTTTTTCTCCTTGATTTTTAAAAATATAAAATGTTTTCTCCAATAACTGATTAATCAATGGGAAAAATATGATTGAGATGATTATTGACAGGATCAACATTGTGATTTTCAATCTTAGTTTTTCAAAGATATCTTGGCTTAGTTTTAACTATTAATACCAAATTTTAAAAAGATAGTTATAGTGAAAATAGGTAGTAGAGAGTAAGGACTAGAAAATAGAGAAAACCTTTGCTCTTGAATTTTCCTGTATTGCCAAACCAACCTCCCTTACCTGCTAAAAAAAGTTAATGTAAAAGTATTTTGGGAAACTAGTATAATCCCAATTGAAGAAGTCAGAAGTTAAATTTATAATTCGGGATTATCACCATCAACTAAAATCATGCCCATGTTTTATATATTGTGCTAGCTATTCATCCCTTCATCAAATATTAGTATCCCGATCGTCTTTTTAGATGGGTACTTCTGCCGACATTTTTGCTAAATATAAAGAATGTTAGAGGTGCGATGTTCATTAATGGATAATGGATAATGGATAATTACCTCTGGTTAAAACCGCAACGGAATTGAATATAAGGAAATATTATTTCTTTCTCTTGGTCGATTGGATATGCCGAGGTTTCCTCGGCATCCCATCCTACGGACTGCTCCGCAAACGACCGCTTTTACCCCTATGGGGGGAGGCTTTGAACCAAGGTATTTAATTAACAATTAATAATTATTAATTATTCGGTAATAGGGAAAAGGAAACAGAAGTTGGCAGCAAATATTTACTCAAATTCTCTAATTTACTTGAAATTAGATGGAAGATAACAGATATAGCAGTTGCCCTAAATCAAAATTAGGATTAAAAAAAACTAAAAAATTTTTTAACATATTTATTAACTCTTAACTCGGTAACTCCTTAATTTGTTATCAAGATAATTGGCTCTAAAAGCTTGCCTCTTGCTCTCGGAACCAAAAACTTTTTCCATAGACTCTAATTACCAATGGATAATTGATATATTAATCCCCAAAGGTTTAAAGCCTCTCCTAATAATTAATAATTAATTATTAATAATTGATAATTGATAATTGATAATTGGGGAAAGCGTTCCACAAAGCTTTCCGTTTGTCATGCTCCGCAAAGGCAATTCAAGTCGCGTAGCGTTTCATGTCGGCGACAGCCAAAAACAAAAATAATTATCGATTATCCATTGTTCATTATCAATTCTTAAAGAGGTCATTATCCATTATTCATTATCCATTATTCATTATCCATTATCCATTAATGAATAAAATAATAGTCTCTATTTGTTTTGAACAATCTAACACAATATCTAAAAAGTTTAGTCCCACAACCGACGACCAGATGTACCCTTAAATCTCTGATGGGTATCTTTCAACAAACTTGGTATATGCAATTTTTCCGGACATCTTGGTAAACACTCGCCACATTCAGTACATCGGTTACCTTTCTTACCAGGAAACCAATGACCAGCATTTTCAAACATCCCGTATCGGTATTTACCGAACCTTGTCATATTATAAGCTATACCTAAATTCCTTAATCTCAGGACTTCTGGAATATTAATATCTTCTGGACATGGTAAACAAGCATAACATTGGCTACATTTCTCCGTTCCCAAGCGCTGTAAAGCCTCGGTTTCCAAACGCTCAAATATTTTTGTTTCCTCACAAGTTAAAGCTTCTGTGCGATCGCCCATGTTTAAAGGCCATTCTAATTCTTCTGGCCTAGCAGCACCCACACTTAAAGTTGTAATTCTAGGGTCACTTAATAAAAATCGATAATTTAATTCCAGTGGAGAAAAAGGCTGACACAAGTTCTGAAGAGTAGGAGGTGGTGTGTATAACTGCCCACCTTTATCTGCCGGAGAAATAATAAAAATGCCCATATCTTTTTGGTGGGCTAACTCCACTGCGGGAGCATGACGTTGGAAAAAGTAGTAGTAATGTAAATTAATAAATTGAAAAAAGTCTGTATTAATGGCCGCTAAGATTACCTCTAAAGGCCCATGAGTTGAGAAACCAATATTTTTGACTCGGCCATCATCTATCACCTTCTGAAGCGCTCTAATGCCATGATGAATAATTTCTAAATGTTCCCAAGTATTAATGCCATGAATAGCTAGAAAGTCTAAATAGTCTATATTTAGATTTTCCAATGATTCATCTATAGAACTTTCTATCAGACTGACATCTTTTGTCGGTGTAATTTTTGTTGTTATATAAAGTTGGGCACGCTGCAACCCAGATACCAAGGCTGTACCCAGATACTTTTCACTTTTACCATAACCTCTAGCTGTTTCAATATGGTTGATACCCATATCCACAGCTTTCTGTATTGTTTTCACAGCATTTTCCTCAGATACCAAATATCGCATAGTGCCCAAGGAAAACACTGAGAGGTTTAAGTTCGTTTTGCCAAACCTGCGGTAATGCACCTGTATATTTTAGTTTTTAGTTATAGTTAATTAGCGATCGCTCTGAAAACCTATAATGAATTATGATAGTGGTTGACCTGTAAGTTCAGTACATAAAACCACCTAGAATTTGACTAAGATAGAAAGGGAGCAGACGAAAACTGATAACCGATAGCTCATACTAACCTTGGCCAAGCATCTCAAATAGGCTGTTCAAATTTTCAGCGAAATCAATCTTTTTTTGACTTTTGATTTTTTACTTTTTACTTCCCTGAAACAGTATCAAGATAGTCCACCAGTGCTAGATCCACCACGTTTGATTAAATCTTCAGGGCGAAGTTTTGACACAAAATCCCGAAATGCTTGCCTTTCAGCCTCATCTGCATCTCGGTCTACAGGGATAGAAGCATCTGCTACCACTTCTTCCATCACCCAAATGGGGCTATTTGTGCGGAGGGCAATAGAGATGGCATCACTGGGGCGGGCATCAATTTCTTTTTTAGTTTCCCCTTGCTTCACAATTAGCACTGCATAGAATGTGTTATCTTGCAATGAGTGAATCACCACTTTTTCCAGAACCCCACTCAGTGATTCTAGAATACTGACCGTAAGGTCGTGAGTCAATGGACGTGGTGGCTGATGGTTTTCCAGAGCGCTAATAATTGCTTTGGCCTGATCTTGACCTATATAGATAGGCAAGGCACGCCGCTCTGTACTATCTCTTAACAATACAATTGGATTGCGTGTTGCTGCATCCAATGCTATTCCAGCGACTTTCATTTCAATCATCGACTCGGCCTCATTTTATAATTATTTTTGTCAAACTTTATAGGATATAAAAGATTATAGGTAAGGAACAACTGGATTTTAATCTGGCTTGATATTTACCTATATTAATTATTTTTACATTTATTTATTATGTTTGATCTTTTCGGAGTATGGTTCTACTTTAACTAATAGTTCACCATGATGATATAGACAACCTAACCTCAAAGGTAGTATTGGTGTAACTATTCATAAAATTTAACTAAACTTTAATTAATTAATCAGAGGAAAAACAGTGTTTACAGGATTAATTCAAGCTTTAGGAAAAATTAAGCTTTTAGCAGAAAGCCAAATTTTAGTCTCTCTGGAATCATCTACTAATAGCCAAATCATCTTAGAAGGTTTGGCCATTGGTGATAGTGTAGCTGTAGACGGTGTTTGTCTAACAGTAATAGATATTTTAGCTCAAGGATTTGTGGCGATCGTATCACCTGAGACCTTACAACGTAGTACCCTAGGCCAACTATCAGATAGGTATGTTAATCTTGAAACTTCATTAAGAGCAGGCAGCAAGCTGGGAGGCCATTTTGTCACAGGTCATATTGATGGGGTTGGATGCTTACAAACCTCTATTGAAACTATTAATGCCTGGGAAATGAAATTTACAGCGCCACAGACAACAGATGAAAGGTGGGAACGTCAGGTTGCGCCGTACATTGTACCGAAAGGGAGTATAGCTGTAAATGGTATCAGTTTAACTGTGGCTGATTGTGATGTGGATGGCAACTGGTTTCAAGTAGCAGTTATTCCCCACAGTTTTAATGAAACAAATCTGAGTCATTTAAAACCAGGTAGTTTAGTAAATATTGAAGCAGATATTCTCGGTAAATATGTAGCTAAATTTCTGCGTCATGGGTCTAATAATTATTCTGTTTTACCACCAGCTTTAGAAGACAATTCTACTGTCAGTAATTTAAAGGATATTACACCAGAATTTTTGATGGAAAACGGTTTTATTTAATTTTATTTAAAAAGAAGGAACATTTTTTTTGTGGTAAAGTCAAGGACAGCAAAATTAGTTTAACTTAAAGGAAATTATGCCATTTTTTGAAAGTGAATATCTACTGGAAAACCCTAATGTTGCAGCAGCAGTTAATAGTGGTTTGCTCGCTTCTGGTTTCGACCATTATCTCCAGTTTGGCGCGTTTGAACAACGAGCTGCTGCTTTTACTGGTACCACTGGCAATGACTTTCTTCCTGAATTACCCGTGGGTATACCAGGAGGAGAAATAGACTTGATCGGAGTACCTGTCACTTTAGACGCTCAAGGCGATCGCATTTATCAAACAGGTATTACAGGTGATGGGGGTGGTGGTTTTGACACCTTGGTTGGGGGAAATGCCACTGATATTTTTATCTTAGGTGAATCTGGTCAAGATTTCTACAATGGTATAGATAGTAACGTTCGGATTAGTAACTTTGACCTCAATGTTGACATTATTCAGTTAGGTAAAGAAAATAATTCATTTATTAGAAATTACTCCATTGGTTTTGCACCAGGAGAAACAGACGCTTCCATTATTGCTCGTAGCACTACAGGAACAACATTAGCGGTAGTTGAGAATGTGGTCGATCCTGTTACTAACGAGCTACTTTTGAACGACAGTAACTTCCGCTTTGGTTCCCAAGAACCTCCAACTGGTGAACCTCTACCTCTAGAAGTATCTTTTGTCGAAGCCGAATATTTAGCAAATAATCCTGCTGTTGCTGAAGCTGTCAATAATGGGTTTATTAGTTCTGGTTTAGAACATTATCTCAACTTTGGTATTAATGAAAGTCGTGCTGCTGTTTTTAGTGGAACAAGTGGCAGCGATATTGTTAGACCTGTGGGAGCAGAAAATAATTTTGTGGAAATAACAGGAGTTGCAGTAGATTATTTTTTTGAAAGAGACTACCGTAGTGATGGTCTAGGTGAATTCGATCGCCTATTTGGTACTCCTGGAGTAAATGAGTTTATTCTAGGAACTACTACAGTTATAGTTCCTGCTCTAATACCAACAGCTGTACCTTTCTATTTAGGTGAGGGTGAGGCAAGAATAGTAGACTTTAACCAATTCGAGGGTGATTCTATTGAGCTATTTAAGAGTTCAATAGATAATATTCAGGTTTTCCCATCAGGTAATGATTTAATTATTGAGTATCAATCTCTAGAAAATAATGCTATTGAGGTAGATACTGTTGCTATAATTGAGGGTGGAGCTAATTTAAACTTAACTCAAAATATTGAAACAATTGATGATTTCTTTGGAATAGATAGAGTTATTTTGTTCTAGAACCGTTTTTGCTGCCATACTTAATAAATACAAAACTTATATCATGTCCGGATGAACAGTTATAAATAATTAGGGAGTCCTCAGGAGACAGGAGTCAGGAGAAAAGAATGTATCTGTTTTGATAGCGCTCTGATCCGGACATGGTATTATATAGAATCCGGTTATATAATATATGTTGATAATTCTATAATTACTTCAATCTCCCCATCTTCCCATCTCCCCATCTCCCCATCTCCCCCAATCATATAATATAGCAATCAGGAATCAGATGTGAGAATTGAGGTGTTCCTTAAAAGGATAGAATATAGCAGTTATCTTATGAATAAGATACATTTTCTTCTTCCCAGTTAAGTGTTAAGTGTTTCCTATTCCCTGTTCCCTATTCCCTGTTCCCTATTCCCTGTTCCCTGTTCCCTAAAAGTCTCCAATATCTCACAACTCAAATCATATTGCTATAAGTATTCAACCAGATTTGTATTACGCACGACCGCTGTTTATGGTGTATTTTTGGCGATAATTTCAGATATTTCCCATACAATTAATACCTTTGCATAAGTCCTGAAATAGTAAAAACAGGAAATAGGGGAATAATATCATGTTCGGATAATTACTTATAATAAAGTTTTTGTTTGTAGTTGGGATTCAGTCCTTGCAATACTTAATATTGGGGCTAAAGCAAAACTACGAAGCCTTATTATAACTGTTCTAGCGAACATGATATAATACAGCGCTTTTCAGATTGATGAACCACATCATCACAACCAAAACCTTGTAGGGACTTTCCATGGAACGTCCCTAATATGGTTTACCCAAATGAAAACCGCTATAAGCAAAAATTCCCCTGCTCAAAAGAAGCTATTTTTTTATAAAAAATTCAATGAATATTTTTCTTGAGACAGAAAGATTAATTTTACGACAGTTTACTGAAGCTGATGCAGAATTATTATTTCAATTAGATAGTGACCCAGAAGTAACTAGATTCACAAAATTAGGCGATCGCTCAGGAACACCGACTTCATATAATGAGATTAAAAATGAATTTTTACCTAAAGTTCTCAGATATTACCAACAATATCCTGGTTATGGTTTTTGGGCAGCTATTGAAAAGTTAAGTAATAAATTTATTGGTTGGTTTCATTTTCGACCAGGTTTAGATAGTTATATGGGAGCAACTTTGTACCAAGTTGATGATATTGAACTTGGTTATCGGTTACAAAGAAAAATGTGGGGAAAAGGATATGCAACAGAAGGTTCAAAAGCTTTAATTCGGAAAGGTTTTTTAGAGTTGGAAACACAACAAGTAGTTGCTAGTGCTTTATTAACAAATAAAGCATCTATTAGAGTTATGGAAAAAGTAGGATTAAAATTTGAGAGAAATTTTGTTTATTCAAAGTCTCAGCAAGCAGGTGTAAAATATACTTTGAGTAAAGATGATTTTAACTTGACAATTTTTTGAATTCAAAACTACTCAATTAAAAGTTCAAAATTTTTGGCTCCTTCCTGAATTTTAATAATTGTTTAATTAAGGATGCAAGCCTCGTTCGTACCTAACGAAAAAATCAAAAATATTTTCCTGATTTCAATCCTCTGAATATTCAATTCCGTAACGGTTAAAACCCGAGGTAATTATCAATTATCCATTATCCATTAATGAATTCTCTTTACTTTTAATCAAAAACAATTAAATAATTATGTAATAGCTATTATCCTCAAAAATAATCTAGTAAATTAAAGTCTGAAAACTAATGATTGAAAATAAATATGAGTAATACTAATTCTACAGAACTACCACTCTGGGTACAAGATAGAGAACAAGTCATTACTAATGATGAAGGAGTGGAATGGCGAGACGGAACACGACCAGACTATTCTCACAATGATCGAGTTTTTCAACAAGAAAGAAAATATCATCATCCAGAAGGATCTTTAGAGGCTATCGCTCATAACTTAGTCAGAACTTTTGAGATGGAAGCATCTAATAAAACTAATCCTCAACAGTGGTTATCTGTTGTTGCCGATAAATTTCGGATGAGTAGTAATGGAGGTAAAGAATACAGTGCTCAAGAAACAGCAGAACAAGGAACATATAATCTTTTTATTGATAAAAATAAAGATTATAATCCTGAAGAAGAAACTTTTGAATCATCCTTTGAAGTTTTTCATACAGCTTTTCCTGATGGGTTTCTTTGGGAAGTAATGGAAGTTCTTTCTGGACCGCCAAATGTTACTTTTAAATGGCGGCATTGGGGAACTTTTCAGGGTAATTTTAAAGAGTATCAACCCACTGGTGAAACTATTGAAATAATTGGGATGAGTATTGCTAGATTAACTGAAGATTTAAAGATTTTGTCTTTGGAACATTATTTCGATAATAGTAAATTTATCAAAGATTTAACTGCTGGCAGTTGCCCATTTCATAGTCAAAAATAACAACATTATCTAAAAAAAAGCACCAGTAGCTTCAATATATCTATCGGTATAATTTCCGAACAATTAGTGTGGTGAATATAATTTAAGGGACTTCCAAATAAAAAATTATCCCATTAGCTATGAAAATAAGGGAGTAGGGAGTAAGGAGTAGGGAAGAAATTCAAAAAGTAAGGGGGTAGGGAGTAAGCAGTCAGGATATAGTACAAAAATAGAGTACAAAAATTGGGATAATTTATTTTCTGCTATTCGCTAAGTAATTAACTACTTCCTACACATCTACTTTTCTCCTTTCTTCGCTCTTGTAGGGGAAATTCATGTTTACGGAGCATGACAAAAGAAAATTGCTCCTACTTCCCTAATTATTTATAAATATTCAATCAGAGATTATAATACCAAGCATGAAAAAAGAATTTTACAAATAGTTTCAAACTTTAGATGTGAAATAATTTCCTGAAATTACTACAGCGTCAAAGTTTTGAGCCTATAAAATCTTAATGCATTGACTTTTGACTTCCGTGAAACGGTATAACTATGCCTAGTCCTGACTATTCCCAACAAGCCCAGCAATACGCTCTCAGAGAACTAAATAATACAGACTACCTTGCCTTTCGGACTGTTGCAGAACACCGTTTGCTGAGAGACTCCTTTGTTCTCGATATTGGCTGCGGTACTGGACGTTCAAGCCGTTTTTTGAAAGCCTTGGGGAATCACGTTGTGGGTGCAGACATCAGTCCAGAGATGATGGCACAGGCTAGGATAGCAGATCCAAAAGGTGACTACCATCTTCTCAAATCCAGCCAGCTTTTGCCTTTTGTGGATGGATATTTTCAGGCTTTTTTTTCAAGCTGGATGTTACTGGAAATTGGCAACCTGATCGATCTCGATTTAATTGTACGAGAGATGGCTCGAATTATCTGCCCATCTGGCGTTGGTATAATAGTTACTAACACAGAGGAATTTTACCAGGGAAATTGGTTATCTTGCCTAGTAGATTTTCCAGAGAATAAGCCACCGCTCCATTCGGGGCAACAGGTTAAGGCTCGCTTGCTTCCGGAAAACATTGATGTAACTGATTATTTTTGGAGTGATAACGACTACAAAATGGCGTTTTTACAAGCTGGTTTGAGGGTAAAACAGGAATTTAGACCTCTGGGAAATAGCTCAGATCCACTTCATTGGAAAGATGAGATGAAGATAGCTCCCTATGTTATTTATCAATTGGAGAAAAGTCTTTAATTAGTAGATTTTTCTGAGCAAAGCGATAATTTGTGAAAGTAAACAATATGAGAACTGAAGATTAAAAAATGGAACATCCCTATAACCTACATTCCGCACGACAAAATGTAGCATGAAAAACGGAGACAGGAGACAGGAGACAGGAGACAGGAGGCAATCAAAGTGGTCAATAGGAGTAAGTAATTGAGTATTTATGCTTAATATTTTCCTGAGAATCTGACTCCTGAGAAAGGTCAATGAATAGGATTTATAGAGTATAAATACGAACCCGCGCTACCATTTTTTATACTACTTTTAATATTACAACTTGACGTGCGGAATATGGGCTATAAGCGTTATGGTTTTGACTTGAGGTAATTTACTAAGAAACTGTTTGAGAAGTACTGCATGGAACCGATGAATCTTAAAAACCTAACCCCCCTGCCCCCCTTCCCTACGAGGGAATGGGGGTTAATAAGCCTCTCTCCTACAAGGAGAGAGGTTTTTATGAGTTTACAAACAACTTCTAAAAACTGCTGTAATAATAACTTGATTTTTGAATGAAGATTTAGGTAAGGCGATCGCTTCTTGGTCACAATTAGAAGCATAATTATGTCAGATATTTCTACCTAAAACTGTGTTATTCTTAGTTATTAGTTGCAATTAGCTTAAAATTTAACTTTTCTAGGAGTAGTATGACTCAAGAAAAATACAGAATTCTCAGCCTAGATGGCGGTGGTATCCGTGGAGTTTTATCCGCAAGACTTCTCAAGGAAGTAGAAGACATTCTAGCAAAAAAAGGCCACAAATTACATACATATTTTGACTTTGTTGCTGGCACATCTACTGGCTCAATTCTGGCTGCGGGTATTGCTTGTCAGAAAAGTGCTCAACAGATGATCGAACTCTACGAGAAGCAGGGAAAAAATATTTTCCTCGACAGTGTGCGTCAGCAAAGGAAATGGAGAGGGATTAGCCAACTTTTTGGAGATAGAATTCAGCAATTTTTGACTAAACCTTGGGGAATTAAGGTGTTATATCCCAATGGAGATGAAGATCAGGGTTTAGCTAAAGTATTAAAGGAGGAATTAGGGGATCGGAAGTTGAGGGAGATCGAGGCACCTCATATTCTGATTCCTGCTTATGATGTTTATAGCCGAAACACAACTTGGTTTTGCAATAATTCTCCTGATGAGGATGAATCATGGTATGACAACATTGAGCTATGGAAAATATGTGCTGCTTCAGCATCAGCTCCAACATTTTTTCCCCCTTATAAACTTCCCTATTATCCAGATAAAAATCCAGATCAAAATAAAAACCAACATCTTCCGCACATTGATGGTGGAGTATCAGCTAATAACCCAGCATTAATTGCAATCGCTCGCGCCTTAGAACTTAATCAAGAATTGAACTTGAGCAATATTGCCGTACTCTCTATTGGAACTGGTAAGACAACTCGCCCCTACAAACATGAAGAGATCGAAAAGTGGGGACTCGCAAGTTGGGCTAAGAATATATCTAATATATTTATGGACCCTTCTGCAATAAATTCAGAAGAGATTTGCAGGCGAATAGTGAGAATTCAAGGGGGCAGTTACCTACGTTTGAATTTCGATCTAAACACACACCTCAAAGGAGAGCGCAAAGAAAATCACCTGCGAGAGTTACTAGATAAAAAGGATGCCTACAACGAATTTATGAAAACATATGTCAGTGAAGAAATAGACGATCCTAGTAAATGTAACGAGCTAATAAAAGCAGCTGAATGCTACCTTGAGAAAGGCAAAGTCTACGAGTACAAATATAAAGAAAAGAAAGATGTGTTTACTGGAGTTAAAGAGGCAATTGAAGACTTTATTAATACTAATCCTAAGCCTATTTCTAATCCTAATTAAGTCTTCAGCTATTAACAAATATATTAGTTCCGGTGAATAATTCCTACCTTTCAAGAGGATGAAATTAAGAGCGATCGCTTTTGACAAAAATTTGAAAACTGAATTATCATTAAAGATAGTCAACAGAGCGATCGCTCTCTACTATCAATAAAAACTATGACAACGACCAATACCGAATATAAATATGTACATCTCGACGAAAAAAACGTCCCTATTATTACAGGAAGTACGATGAAAGTAGTCGAGTTAATTACCTCAGTTAAAGCTTACAGTTGGACGCCAGAAGAATTGCACGAAAACTATCCTCATTTGAGGATGAGTCAAATTTATTCTGCTCTAGCTTATTATTGGGATAATCAAGCAGAAATAGATGCAGATATGGAAAAGCGTTATGAGTATGTAGAAAAATTACGCCAAGAAGCAGGAGAGTCGCCGTTTGTCAAGAGACTGAAGGCAGAGGGAGTGATTCAGTGAGTATAGCTCTGTATATGGATAAAATGTAGCTCGACAAATTACTGAAGGGTTGCGTCAGCGGGGGATAGATGTATTGACAGTTCAAGAAGATGGTCTATCTGGAGAAGCATATCCGACAGTATTTAATCGCGCTACTCAACTTCAGCGTGTCTTGTTTACTCAAGATGATGATTTTCTTGCTGAAGGTAGTCGCCGTCAAGCTGAGAGTGTAAGTTTTTCTGGAGTTATCTATGCTTACCAATGGCGGGTTTCCATTGGTAAATGTGTACAAGACTTGGAAATAATTGCTAAAGCTTCTTTTCCTGAAGAGCTTGCCGATCGGGTTATCTACTTGCCTTTGTAATATTAGAAGATGATAACTAAAGAAAAAATATGAAACTTAAAAATTATTTTTATGGTTTTGTTACCGCATTAGTAATAGTATTAGCAACCAACTACCTACTGACTGCTAATGCTAATACCCCACTATTTCAAAATTCTGTCTTTGACAATTCTATTGCTCAAGTACCAAATAATCCTAAATTTGCCATACCTATTGAATGTAACTTAGATAAAGACTGCTTTATTTTATTGTATAGCGATCGCGACCCTAGTCCAAAAGCAGTAGATTTTGGTTGCGGTAGGCAAACTTACGACGGTCATAAAGGAACTGACTTTGCCATATCTGATGAAAAAATTATGGCGAAAGGTGTGGCGGTAGAAGCGGTTGCTCCTGGGAAAGTGCTACGAGTGCGAGATGGAATACCCGATCGCCGAATCAAAAATCAAGCCGATCGGGATGCGGTGAAGAATATTGAATGTGGTAACGGAATGGTTATAGATCATGGTAATGGTTGGGAAACTCAATATTGCCATCTCCGCAACGGTAGTGTTGTTGTGAAACCAGGAACAGTTGTTAAAGCAGGTACTGAACTGGGAATGGTGGGAGAGTCTGGTTTAGCTTCCTTTCCTCATGTACATTTGAGCTTTCGATATCAGGGAGAAATTGTCGATCCATTTGTGGGACCGAATGCTAAGAGTGGTTGTAATACTGCTCGTAATTCAATTTGGCAGCAACCTTTGAGTTATAAACCCACTGGTTTTATTCGGAGTGGGTTTGCTGCTGCGGCACCAACTATGGATGATTTGTGGTCTGGGAAATTTTACGACACAGTTTTACCAGGAAATAGTGCTGCATTAATATTTTGGGTGCAAATTTATGGGGTGTTGCCTGGGGATAAAGAACATTATCAATTATTTGCTCCTAATGGCGAGCGAGTAATAGATAATAAAAAGGAAATTAAATCTGCGAAAAAGACATGGATGGGATATGTGGGAAAACGCAATAATTCTCAGTCTCTTGCTAAGGGAAAATGGAGGGGTGAGTATAGTTTGATGCGAGGTGATAAAGTATTGGTAAATGTGAGCAAAGAGGTTCAATTTAATTGAAGAAACAAGATTTATTTTTCTTGATGCTTGACTTTTTTGGTCATGGGATAATTAATTACTGATATCATGTCCGGATGATTAGCGATAAAAAAGTTTTTGTTTGTAGTAGGGCTTTAGCCCCAAGTATAGATAGCGCTAAAGCCCTACTACGAACTTTAATTATAACTATTTAACCAGACATAATATGGGGTCATATATTATAGCACTACGCATTATGGTTAGGAAACTTATAAATGTTCAAACTCAGTCATAAGATTTTTTTTACTTTTGCATGATTGACTTGATCTTGCGCGTGCGCTACACTATGTTCCTAAATTCAAAGTTAAATCGTAAGTGATTAACCAAACATAAAATTTCCAAAATCTTCCTTTAACTCCCCCGGCGGGAAGTCCCGCGCTCTCCCGTAGGGGAGCGTCGGGATGA
>NZ_JBNHEP010000006.1:0-12346 GCF_050015995.1 Dapis brunnea BLCC-M229
GGCTTGCTGCTAAAAGCTCTGGGTCTTCTTAAGATTTGTTTTACAAACAGTCTCTGAAGGAATATTTCTCTTTTAACTTTATGGAGATTTATGGAACGTTTATCTTTAAAACTATTTGATGAAACTCTAAGGGATGGAGAACAACAGGCAGGACTTTTTTTTCCTTATAGAATAAAAAAAAAACTAGCCCATTTAATAGCGCAAACTGGGGTGGAATCCCTCGATATTATGCCATTCATTTCTGAATCTGAGACTTCCCTTGTTAAAACTTTGGTATCAGAAGGATTGAGTGACATTATCACCTCTGCCACCATGACAGGCCGACACTATATTGACCAAGCTGCATCTTGTGGAATCAAGCGCATTATTCTCTTCTATGGTATTTCTGACCGACTTTTATTAATCAGAGATCCAGAATTTAGACAATTACCAGATTACCAAGGGAAAACAGTAGATGATGGGATTCCTCAAAACATCATTAACACTGTGCGCCAAAACGCTTTTGATAAAATTTTAGATTCCTTGCGCTATGCTACCGAAATTCTTGGACTAAAAGTTGACTTTGCGGCTGAAGATGCCTCAAGAGCAGATTTTGATTTTTTAGTTGAATGTATTTGCTCCTTTAAACCCTATATCGAACATTTCATGCTTTGTGATACAGTAGGAATTCTTAGTCCTGAGAAGACCTACATCTGGATTCATGATTTGCATCAGTTTACAAAAAATACTCCTTTAGGTGTTCATTTTCACAATGATATGGGAATGGCTCTAGAAAATACTCTTCAGGCAGTTATGGCTGGAGTTTCTATGGTATCAGGAACTTTTTTGGGTATTGGAGAACGGGCTGGAAATGTGGCATTGGAACAGGTATTAAATGGTCTGCGAGTTCGTTTCGGAATAGAAGTAGAAGGGATCGACTATGATTTAATAGCCAATGTTTGTGAATATCTTGAACAATTTGGAGTTAGACCTGCTTCCCCTTATTCTCAAGCTGCTCAACGTTCAGAATCAGGTATTCATGTAAACTCTTTTTTGTACGATCGCCATAGCTATAATGTTTTTCCTTACGATAAGTTAGAAGTTTGGTTTGGCAAAAACAGCGGAGCAAGTAATTTTCAATATCTTTTTGACAAGGAAGGACTTCAACCCCAATCTAAAGAAAGATATGAGAAAATGCGTTCGGTTATTAAATCCCTTGCTACTGAACAGGAGCGTTGTTTTACTGGCCAAGAGGTCTTAGAGTTATTGAGGCAAGGTATTTTTGATGAGTAAGTCCTATCGATTGATAGCTATAGAAGGAGAAGGAATTGGACCGGAAGTAGTAGACGCTTCCTTAAAAATTATCCAGTATGTAGCTTCTTTGGAAGGATTTGACCTAAATGTCAACTATGCTATGCTAGGAGAAGTTGCATTCAACAAACTGGGTAGCCCATTCCCGAAAGAAACACAACAGTTGTGCGAAAACGCTGATGGAATTCTGTTTGGGGCAGTGACTGGTAGTGGACTTTTAGAATTACGGCAACACTTTGATTTTTTTATTAATCTTCGCCCTATCCGCATCATTGATAGTTTAGTTGAGAAATCAAGTCTTAAGTCTGATAAAGTCTTAGGTTTGGACATATTGATTGTTAGAGAGTTAGTCAGTGGTATCTACTTTGGCTCAAGTGGTAGAGGAGAGGACTACCAAGGTATTTATGGATATCACACTATGAAATATTATGACTGGGAAATCCGTCGAATAGCTAGAGTAGCGTTGGAACTTGCTCAAAGACGTCAGGGGTTACTAACAGTAGTTCATAAAGAAAATGCTTTACCCCATTTACCTTGGAGTCATTTAGTGCTAGAGGAGGCTAAAAATTTTCCCAATGTCGTAGTACAGTCAATGCTAGTTGACAACTTAGCAATGCAATTAGTTCTTAACCCAACTCGTTTTGATGTGATTGTTGCTGGTAACTTATTTGGAGATATTCTTAGCGATATAGGAGGCGCATTAATGGGTTCGGTTGGATTATTAACTTCTGCAAGCTTTAATGCACAAGGCTTTGGTCTTTACGAAGCAGTACATGGTACAGCACCAGATATTGTAGGTAAAGGAATTGCTAATCCTCTAGGAACTCTTGGATCTGCTATTTTGTGTTTGGAGCAATGGGGAGAGTATAATGCAGCTAAAAGAATAATTCAAGCTCAAGAAAAAATTTTAGCTCAGGGTTATCGAACAGCAGATCTAAATCCTCACGGAGCAGAAATTTTAGTCAATACAGAAGAGTTGGTTCAGCTTTTTCTACAGGAATTAGGAGAAGAAAAAAGGGCTTGTAACTGAACAGACAATATTATTTTTGCGTTAGTCCTGTATAGTAATGGTCAAGTACAAGTTGTGGCATTATAGTGATGTATGAAGTTCCATATAGCTTCAATGTGATTACTTAACTTGATCATTACTACATCTATGACCAGAGTAGGTAGAAGGAGAAAATAGCAGATTACATTATGATTTAGCTAGACTAGATCGCAAAACATTTTGTTACTCGCGCCTCAAAGTCAAAGGAGATGTCCTAATTGTCAATCAAACTACTTATTTATTATTTGCTCATAGCAAAAACTCTCTTATATAATCTGAGTTAAATCCTGTGATTCTTTGATTTGGTGTTGGCAGAGCAAGTGCGGTAGCTACGTCGCTCTCTCAATTAAACACCTTAAAATTAGGAAGAAATCACACATCATCCCGCAATAGTGCAACGCCTTGTCAGTAACTATACCGAATTCTCTAAAAAGAAAACAAACGAAAAGAGTTTGTCTTTAGCTAAACAACTATAAATTGCCCAGACTGAAGAACTAGATGAACAGGAGGAAATTAAGCTATGAGAACTTTAGAAGAATTTTTATCGGAGCTAGCTCAAAAAGATATCAAGTTATGGGTTGAAGAGGGGGACTTGCGCTGTAATGCTCCCAAAGGAGCTTTAACATCAAATATATATAATGAACTGAAGGAACGCAAACCAGAAATCATCACTTTTTTACAAACAATTAATCTACACATAGAATCACAGAAGCACCCACTCAAGAGAATTCAGCGTGACAGTGAACCCCTACCATTATCATTCGCTCAACAAAGGCTGTGGTTTATTGAAAAAACTGGGTTAAGTGGCAATGCCTACAATATGCCATTAACTTTACATCTTGTAGGAAAATTAGATGAAATAGCCTTAAATAAAAGTCTCAACCAAATCATTACTCGCCATGAATCTCTAAGAACTACATTCAGCGAAATTAATGACAGACCTGTACAAGTAATTAGACCTCCATTTAAACTAGATGTACCCTTACAAGACCTCAGTGACTTAACACAATCCCAACAAAAGACTAGATTAAAACAGTTGTTCCAACAAGAAAATGAACAATTGTTTAATCTGGAAGTTGCCCCCCCTGTACGCGCCCAACTGGTCAAATTAGGAGCAGAAGAACACATACTCCAAGTTAAAATACATCATATAGCCTCCGATGGTTGGTCATTAACAATATTTTCCAATGAACTTTCAGTCTATTACACTGCCATATTGGAAAAACAATCATCTCCATTACCAGAGCTACCAATACAATATGTAGATTTTGCCGTATGGCAACGTAACTGGTTAGAGAGTCAAATCATAGAAACACAACTAGCTTACTGGAAACAAAAGCTCCAAGAGGTATCCCAACTAAAGCTACCCACAGACTATCCCCGACCCGCAGTAGAAACCTTCAAGGGAGCAGGTGTAGCCATAAATATACCTGCAGCACTGACTTCAAAAATCAAACAAGTTACCCAAAAACAGGGACTAACCTTATTTATGATTCTTTTAGCAGGGTTTAAAATCTTGCTATCTCGTTATAGTGGTCAAGAAAGGATAGCAGTAGGTTCTCCTATAGCTAACCGTAACCACAGGGAAATACAAGGATTAATCGGGTTTTTTGTTAACTCCCTAGTCATGTATACAGACCTGGGAGGAGACCCGAGTTTCACGGAAATATTAAACAGAGTACAAAAAACAGCCTTAGAAGCTTATGCTAACCAAGACCTACCTTTTGAGAAGTTGGTAGAAGATTTGCAACCCGAACGTTCTCTATCGCACAATCCCTTATTTCAGGTAGCTTTTGCTGTTCAGCAGAGTGAAGCAATAAATCCATCCTTCAGTTTGGCAAACTTAGAGGTGAGTAGGTATGAAGGAATAGAGCCTGAAATGAACGTGCGGTTAGATTTGGAGGTACACTTGTGGGAAGAAGGAGAAGAAATTAAAGGATTATGTGCCTACAACCGAGACTTGTTTGAAGAACAAACTATCCGCAGGATGCTTTCACATTATGAAAATTTGCTCTCAGCAGCTCTGGAAACTCCAGATATACCAATTAGTCAATTACCTCTAATGACAGAGGCCGAGCTAAACCAGATACTGGTGGAATGGAATAATACAAAAACAGATTACCCGAGAGAAAAATGTATTCATCAATTATTTGAAGCACAAGTCCAGAAGACTCCAGATGCAGTAGCAGTAGTATTTGAAGATCGCAAACTTACCTACTCTGAATTAAATAGCAAAGCCAATCAACTAGCAAATTATTTGCAAAAATTGGGAGTAGTTCCAGAAACCCTAGTAGGTATTTGTGTCGAGCGCTCAGTAGAGATGGTAGTAGGTTTATTAGCCATACTGAAAGTCGGAGGAGCTTATGTGCCATTAGACCCAAATTATCCTACTTCACGTATCAATTATATACTAGAAGATGCACAACTATACATCATCTTAACTCAAGAAAAATGGCAACATCATCTACCACAAAAATCAGCTAGAATAATTTGTCTGGACACAGAAGCACAAACCCTAACAACATATAAATCAGAAAATAAAACAGTATTACTAACAGCAGAAAAACAGGCGTACATGATGTATACCTCCGGATCGACAGGTAAACCCAAAGGAGTTAAAATCAGCCACAGAGGTGTAGTGCGCTTGGTGAAAAATACCAACTATGTCAATCTAACAGAAGAAGATACATTACTACAGTTAGCACCCATATCTTTCGATGCAGCTACATTAGAAATTTGGGGCAGTTTCCTGAATGGAGGAGTATTAGTAATAATGCAATCTCATCAACCCTCCTTAGCAGACATAGGAGCAGCTATCAGGCAACACCAAGTTACAACCTTAGCCCTAACAGCAGGATTATTCCAACTGATGGTAGAAGAGCAACTAGAAGATTTAAGATTGGTTAAGCAACTGCTAGCGGGAGGAGATGTCTTATCAGTAAGCCATGTAAAGAAAGTCGTAGAAAAATTGGAAGGATGTCAGTTAACTAACAGTTACGGTCCAACAGAAAACACTTCACTTAGCTGCTATTTCCCAGTCAAAGTTACCAATAAGATCGGAAAATCAGTCCCTATAGGTAAGCCAATATCTAACACCACAGCATACATCTTGGACCCCCAATTACAACCTGTACCCATAGGGGTGATAGGAGAACTCCACATTGGTGGAGATGGACTAGCAACAGGCTACCACAACCGCCCAGAGTTAACAGCCGAAAAATTTATCCCTAACCCCTTTGATAAATCAAAAACTACAAAATTATACAAAACCGGGGATTTAGCCCGTTATTTACCAGATGGCAATATCGAATTTCTAGGTCGGATAGACCACCAGGTTAAAATCAGAGGATTCCGCATTGAAACTGGAGAAATAGAAACAATATTAACTCAACATCCCACAGTAAAAGCAACAGTAGTGGTGGCTAGGGAAGACAACCAAGGAGATAAGCGTTTATTAGCATACATAGTACCTGAAAATGAAACTGAGACAAATTCAAACCCAGAACTATCAGAGAATCAAGTTGATATTTGGCTAGAAACATTCAATCAACAATTCTACAGCCAACTACGAGAAGTCAGCGATCCCTTATTCAATACTAAAGGATGGTTAAGCAACTACGACAACCAACCCATACCAGAAGAACAAATGCGGATCTGGGCTGGGGATATAATTAGTCAAGTATTAGTAAATAAACCTCAGAAGGTGTGGGAAGTAGGGTGTGGTACAGGAATGCTTTTATTTCAAATCGCACCTTACACAAAAGCTTATTACGGTACAGACATCTCTAATTTGTCATTAGAATACATCAAAAAACAAATAGAACAGCAACCAGAGAAATATAGTCATGTTTCTTTAGCACAAAAACGAGCCGAAGACATGGCAGACATTGCTGATAACAGTTTCGATTTAGTGCTGCTCAGTTCCATAGTCCAGTATTTCCCTAATGTAGAATATTTGTTGCAAGTAATAGAAAACAGTATCAGAGTAGTCAAACCAGGAGGAATGATTTTCCTAGGGGATATCCGTAGCTTGCCTTTAATGAGAGCATTCCACAGCTCTGTCCAACTATTTCAAGCAAGTCCATCACTTTCGCTACAACAACTAAAGCAACAGATAGACAGAAAAATGCAGCAGGAGACAGAGCTGTTAGTCTCACCGGAGTTGTTTGTCGCCCTCAAAGAAAAATATCCAGAAATAACTCATGTACAAATACGTTTACAGAGGGGAAGCGAACACAACGAATTAAATAAATATCGTTATAGTGTCTTGTTGCATATAGAAGCGAAATCAAAAAAAGTTATAGAAGCTCCGGTTAAAAGTGGGGTGGGCATGAGTTATGAAGAGATTGAAAGCTATCTGCAACAAAAACAGCCTTCAGTAATCTGCTTTAACAGTTTAGCAAATAGTCGGGTGGAACGCGACGTTTATGGGGTAGAGTTGTTATCACAAGCAGAGTCAAAACTGAATGTCCAGCAGTTAAGAAAAAAATTACAGGAAGTGTCATTCAATGGTATTCACCCCGAACAGCTACATGAAATCAGTGCTAGACTAGGATATGAGCTAGAGTTGTCTTGGTCGCAAAAGAGCAATGCAGGGTACTTAGATGCAGTGTTTGTGCGTTCTGAGGAATCATCAGAGAATATTGTGTTAACACCACTAACTCAAAATTCAGTGAGTGTCAGAAACTGGTCTAGTTATGGGAATAATCCCTTGGCTTCTATGACAGCAACACAATTGATACCACAGTTAAGGGAGTATCTACAGGAAAAATTGCCAGAATATATGGTACCGAGTAGCTTTGTCATATTGCCACAACTACCACTTACTCCCAATGGTAAAGTAGACCGTAAAGCTTTACCGATGCCAGATAATCAGCAACAAGAGAATATAACATATATAGCACCACGATATCCAGTTGAACGAGTTTTAGTATGGGTGTGGCAACAGTTGTTATCTATTGAAAAAATCGGGGTAAAAGATAATTTTTTCGATTTAGGTGGTCATTCCCTGAAAGCTACTCAAATGGTGTCAAAGCTTAACCAGTTGTTTGGGGTTGAATGGTCTGTGAGTATAGTGTTTGAAAACCCTACTCCAGATAGTTTAGCGGTCAAACTACTAGAAGAACCACAAGTATTAGCACAGATGGGACAGATAGAACAATTGTGCCAACAGATAGAAACATCAGAAAAATTTTCTCTTGCAGATATACCAACTTTTGCAGCAGAGGTTATGGCAGGCAGTGACACTCTACTTCTGAAACCAAGGTCTAAAAGTAGTGAACCTGCACAATTGTCATTTGCACAACAACGACTGTGGTTTCTTGAGCGAATGGGATTTGTAAAAAATGCCTACAACTCGCCAATATACCTACGATTACAGGGAGAACTTGATATCAGAGTGTTGCACCAGACTCTTAATGAGTTGATAGTTCGCCACGAAGTTTTACGCACTGCTATCAAAGAAATAGATGGATATCCACAACAGTCGATCCAACCCGCACAAGACTTACCATTGCCTGTAATAGACTTAACACATGAGGAAGCAACTCAACAAACCAAGACAGTACAACAACTGCTAACAGAAGAGAATAAGCACTTGTTTGCTCTTGACAAAGGACTAATGATGCGAGCAAAACTGCTTAAGCTTAACGAAACAGAATATTATCTGCTACTGACATTTCATCACATTGCCTTTGACGGTTGGTCAATGGAGGTTTTGGCAAGGGAACTGTCAATTCTGTACGGAGCATTTTTAGCAGGAGAATATTCACCTTTACCAGAATTGCCGATACAATATGCAGACTTTGCAGTGTGGCAGCAGGAGTGGTTGGAAGGAGAAGTTTTGGCTAAACAAATTGCTTACTGGAAACAAGAATTGGCAGATTTGGAACCTTTACAATTGCCCACAGATTATCCACGACCACCTGTAGAAACTTTCGCAGCAAAAGGATATCCGTTCCAGATTAGTTCAGAAGTACGGGTTGCTCTAGAGCAACTCAACCAACAACATGGAACAACCATGTTTATGATTCTGCTAGCAGCTTTCCAAGTGTTAATGTATCGTTACAGCGGTCAAGAGCGAATTGCTGTAGGTTCGCCTATAGCCAACCGCAACCGTAGCGAAGTTGAGGGGTTGATCGGCTTTTTTGTCAACACCCTAGTAATGTGTAGTGACTTAAGTGGTAATCCCCAGTTTACTGAATTATTACAGGAAGTACGTCAGAAATCTTTAGGAGCTTATGCTAATCAAGATGTACCGTTTGAAAAGTTGGTTGAAGAATTGCAACCTGTGCGAGACATGAGTCGCAACCCTTTGTTCCAAGTACTGTTTGCTTTTCAGCAACAAGAGGCAATTGCACCAAAATTAACTTTAACTAATTTGGAGGTAACTCAAATAGAGTTAGGTGAGCTAACGGCAAGGTCAGAGTTGGAGTTGCATATATGGTCTACAGGAGAAGAACTACAGGGGTATTGCATTTATAAATCTGACTTATTTGCTCCACAGACGATTGAGCGAATGATGGATAATTTTCTGACCTTGCTGGAGGGAATAGCAGTAAATCCCCAGCAATCAATTTCTCAATTGCCTCTACTATCAGAACCAGAACTTCAGAAATTGTTGGTTGAATGGAATGATACCGTTTGTGATTATCCTGCACATAAATGTATTCATCAGTTATTTGAGGAGCAGGTTGAACGGACAAGGGACGCTGTAGCAATAGTGTTTGAGGAAGAGCAGTTAACATATAGCCAGTTAAATCAAAAAGCAAATCAGTTAGCCCACTATTTACAAAGCTTAGGAGTAGGACCAGAAGTACTGGTAGGTATTTGTGTCGAGCGTTCGATAGAAATGGTAGTGGGATTATTGGCAATACTAAAAGCAGGAGGAGCTTATGTACCGCTCGATCCTAGTTATCCATCAGATCGTTTGGCTTATATGTTAGAAGATGCAGCTATGCCAGTTTTACTGACAAGCGAGTCAGTTTTGGACTGTTTGCCAGAACATCAGGCACAGGTTGTGTGTTTGGATGGTAGTTGGGAAGTTACTAATCCAGAAATTCAAAATCCTCGCACTACAGTAACAGCAGATAATTTGGCTTATGTGATTTATACTTCTGGGTCTACAGGAAAACCTAAAGGAGTTCAAATCTGTCACCAGTCAGTAGTCAACTTTTTGCTATCAATGAAAGATTATCCTGGATTAACTCAATCAGATACTTTCAATGCTATTACTACCATATCTTTTGACATAGCAGCTTTGGAATTGTATCTTCCACTTATAGTCGGAGCTAAGTTAGTGGTGGTTCCTCGTGAAATAGCTACTAATGGTAATCAGTTATTGCCTCAGTTATGGAAATCACAGACAACTGTAATGCAAGGAACTCCTGCTACTTGGCAAATGTTATTAACTTTAGGTTTATCTGAGCCAAAGTCAAAATTCAAAGTTTTATGTGGCGGAGAAGCTTTGTCGATTCAATTAGCTCGGGAACTATTGGAGATTGGAAGCGAAGTATGGAATCTTTATGGCCCTACAGAAGCTACCATTTGGTCAACAATTTACCATCTGGGAAATTGGTCGCAGTGGCAAGAAAGTGGAAATATTATCACATCAATTGGTCGCCCTATAGCCAATACACAAATATACATTCTAGATAAGTCAAATCAACCAGTACCTATTGGAGTACCTGGAGAACTACACATTGGTGGTGCTTGTCTTGCTCGTGGTTACCTGAATCAACCGGAATTAACAAAAGAAAAATTTATTCCGAATCCCTTTGATAACTCAAAAGTCAAAAGCAAAAAATCAAACTTATATAAAACTGGGGACTTAGCTCGCTACCTGCCAGATGGTAATATAGAGATTCTTGGTAGGATTGACAATCAGGTCAAAATTCGAGGTTTTCGTATTGAATTAGGAGAAATTGAGTCAGTTATTAGCACCCATCCACAAATACAACAAACTGTAGTGATAGCTTGGGGAGAAGGTTTAAACCAACAACTCGTCGCTTATGTAGTTAGTCAAGAGGATTCATTGACTAGCACAGAGTTGCGAAACTACCTGCAAGAGAAACTACCTGGATATATGCTCCCATCTGCTTTTGTGGTGTTGTCAGCTCTACCATTGACTCCTAATGGCAAAGTAGATCGTAAAGCCTTGCCAGCACCAGAAGCCGAACTGATGCGACTAGAAAATTTTATCCTGCCTCGCGATCCCGTGGAACGTCAATTAGCTCAAATCTGGTCAGAAGTTCTAAATGTACAGCCAGTACTGCTTCAAGATAACTTCTTTGACCTTGGTGGTAATTCACTTTTAGCTATCCGCTTAATAGCCAAAATTGAGGAGCAGTTTGGCAAAAATCTACCTTTAGCTACCTTATTCCAAGGTCAAACTATTGAACAACTGGCAACTATTTTACGCGAACCAAAAGATTCTTGGTCTTGGTCTTCACTTGTACCAATTCAAACTTCTGGTGACAAATTACCCTTCTTCTGCTTACCAGGAGCAGGAGGTAACGTCATTTACTTTTCTCATTTAGCTCGCTATCTTGGTCAAGACCAACCCTTTTATGGTCTGCAAGCAGTTGGTCTTGATGGAAAATCAGAGCCTTATACAAAAGTTGAGGATATGGCAGCCCACTATATTGAAGTGATTCAATCAGTTCAACCTCAAGGTCCCTACCTACTAGGGGGTCATTCCTTTGGTGGTGCGGTGGCTTTTGAAATAGCCCAAAAGTTGCAAAAGCAAGGCCAAGAGGTAGCTCTACTAGCTATTCTAGACAACACAGCACCTGAGCCTGAGAACAAGCATCACAGACTTGGTTGGGACGAGCCTATGTGGATGGCTTTTCTGGGTCGAGTTTTAGGAAATATGTTTGGGAAAGACCCAGAAATATCCTACGAAGTGTTAAAGCAACTGACTCCAGACGAGCAATTAAACTACTTGCATGAACGCTTACAAAGTATTAAAGTTTTTCCTCTAGGTACTGGAATTAACCAAGTTCGTGGTTTTGTAAGAGTTTTTATAGCAAATTGCCTTTGGGATTATTTTCCACAGAAGGTTTACCCAACTAAAATTGCTTTGTTCAAAGCAAGCGAGGATTATCCAGAGAACCTTTTTGGTAATGAGCTTTTTGAAGCTATTAAACCTGAATATGCTAGCGATCCACTTTTGGGATGGGGTGAATTTTCTGCTGGACAGGTAGACGTTCATGTTGTCCCTGGAGACCATATCTCTCTTATGAATGAGCCTCATGTTAAGGTCTTGGCTGAAAAATTGAAAGCTTGCCTTGAAGAAGCACAAGCCTCACAGGGTGACAGGCACCAAAAAACTCTTGTCGGATAAGGGTTTCAACCCTCACGGGGTGACTTCCAGGGAAAACGCATCTAATTTTTTTGACAAATGACCAAAATTACAACCCAGATTCCGCACGACAAAATGTAGTATATGAAGAGGGTAAAACTTGAGTAAGTATTTAGACTTATAGTATAGGGTAGGAGGTGATTGGAAATCAATAGCTTAATGATCAATCTTCACCCTAATTTTTTCTGTAATGATGTTAGGTCAAAAGCTTATCCTAAAGGTGTTTCAACCCAGATTCCGCACGACAAAATGTAGTATATGAAGAGGGTAAAACTTAAGTATAGCGTTTCTCAAATTGGTGAGATACAGTAGCAGGAGTGAGCAAACCAATTACGAATATCTTTGAAAGAGACTTGATCGTAAGCTTGAGCGATCGCATTTTCCAGAGATTGATAGGTTCTAGCCCCAATAGAACGAAGAAGATTTTTAACTTTTGACCCTCACGGGGTGACAAGCTAGTTGAAAGCTATATATAGAAAGGGATTTGCGTTCAGAAACTGAATAATACTTCAATTAAAAGAAAATCCTTATTGAGAATGAACGGGGTGTAGTGCGTTCGCAGAGCGCTACTGCTGACGCAACGCTCCGCGAACGCACTACACCTCCTAACTAGGTTGAATCATTATTCAAGTAACACTAGAGAATAA
>NZ_JBNHEP010000007.1:0-69 GCF_050015995.1 Dapis brunnea BLCC-M229
TTTTAGGGCTAAAACCCTACTACAAACAAACAAAAGGTTTGACAATATAATATCTATTTTAGGGCTAAA
>NZ_JBNHEP010000007.1:169-12268 GCF_050015995.1 Dapis brunnea BLCC-M229
ACCCTACTACAAACAAACAAAAGGTTTGACAATATAATATCTTTGTGGCATTGAGATTCAGTGTTGGGTTTCGTATCCTCAACCCAACCTACAAAGAGCAAATTTTTGGAGATGTCTATTGAAATGAATATAATATTAAAACCAAAGCAATAAATTAATAATAATGCATAGACAAGTTGTTATCAAAATCGAAGAAGGCAGTTTTGAATTAGGTTTTCCTGTTTCCCTGGAGTTTTGGCAAGATGGTAGTATCATTGCCACAGAACGCAAGTGTCCTCAATTGCCCCCTAACCCAGATTTTCCTATAGTTTATGATGAATGGAGAAAGATTTATATTGAGTTGGGAGGACACCGACGAGGGATACATATACCAGATGGGCAAACTACCAACATCTCCAGTTTAGAAGGCTGTCAAAATGCCACTCTAACCCTAGAATCTAATGTCAGAAATTGGTTGGGGCAACCTATCTTTGGAGCTATAACAGCGCGAATTATAGGAGAACTTCAATACAGAACTACAAATGAATCAGTACGAGTTATAATCGATACATCAAATCCTTATCTGCGTAAGTTATCCTGGGATTGTTGGGATTTATTTGAGAAATCATATTTTTTACCCCAGGCAGAATTTTCCCTTTTATCTAAGCATAATCGACCAACAGAAACCTTGGAGAAACCGATTCACATTCTAGCAATTTTTGGCAGCGATGAAGGAGGATTAAAACTGCAAGAGGATCGGGAACTGATTGAGAACTTAAATATACATGGAGCAAGTATTACCTCTATTCCAGGGAGAGCAAATTCTCTGACTCCTCAAGAACTATTTGATACTCTTTGGCTCGGAAATTGGGATATTATTTTTTATGCTGGGCACAGTTCTGGTCAGACTATTCATGTCGATCATGCCTTAAATTTATCAATCGATCTTTTGAGAGAAGCTTTGAGGAGAAATGCTCCTAGAGTCAAGCTGGCAATTTTTAATTCCTGTGATGGACTGGGTATTGCTGAATATTTAGCTGATTTTAATATTCCCCATTTGATTGTGATGCGAGAACCTGTTCCGGATTTAGTGGCACGGCGTTTTTTAAAATATTTCCTGGAAGAATTTACTCAAGGGCAACCTCTCCACACCTCCGTTAGAAAAGCACGGAGACGTTTGCAACAACTGGAAATTGCTATTCCCAATGAATTGTTTTATCCAAGAGCATCTAGACTGCCTGTACTCATCCAAAATCCTGCTACACCTGAACTATATTGGTCTCTACCTGAACCTGAACCTGAACCTGAACCTCCAATAAAACCCAAGCACATAATTCTGTTTTTCTTGACGACCGTTGGTGTTTTGGGAATTTGTCGTTGGTTTTATCCTCAACCTGAAACCCTTGGAGATAACATCAGTAAAGGTGAGGAAATTCTGATAAAACTATTTCAACCACGAGACAAACAAAGGGGTGTGGATGCAGTTGCCCAATGCCAAAAACCATTGAATCATTTTCTACCTATTTGGAATAGTCATATTCGGCAAAAGTGGAATGATTGTTTTGTCACCAAAAAAAGTTATCAGGAGGCAGCTCAAAATCTTCAGCAAAGTTGGAAGACGGAACGAAGAGACCCAGAAACTTTAATTTATCTCAATAATACTCTTTTAGAAGCGACGGGTGTTGATTACTATACTATTGCAGTTGTGGTTCCAGTTTTACAAGATGAAACGGGGAATGTGAGTAATGTAGAACTCGCTGAAGAAATCTTGCGGGGAGTAGCTCAAGCGCAAATGGAAGCTAACTTGAATTTATTTTATCAGGCAAAATCCTCTAATTTCACTTTACCAGATGCAAATTTTCTAGACTTGAAAAGCTTGAATGGAAAAGGTTTAAAAGTTATCATTGCTAATGATGCTAACTTAGAGACTCAAGCGCAGAAGGTTGCCCAAACCCTGGTCAAACGGTCAGATATTTTAGGTGTTATTGCTTCTTGGACCAGTGATATGACGATGGCAACTGTAGATATATATAACCGAAATCAATTAGTATCAGTTTCTCCTGGTGCAAGCACATCTGAACTCACAGAACCACCTAGACCATTTTTCTTCCGAGTTGTCACAACTAATCATCTGCGAGCAGAAGCAATGGTTGATGTCTTGATGAATAAAATTAATCAAAATAGAGCTACAATTTTTTATAATCCTGCTAGTCCCTATTCTAGTGATTACAAAAAACATTTTAAACAAAAACTCTCAGAAAAAGGAGGATATGTTATTGATTTATTTGATATTTCTCAGCCTAATTTTAATGCTAAAAATGCTATCCAAAAAGTCAGAAAATATGGTAAATCAGCTATTGTTCTCATCCCAGATGGGCAAGTGACTAATGCTCTAGTTAATGCTCTGAAAATCATCGAAGAAAATGATGGTCAAAACTGGATAATTGGTGATTCGTCAATTTACAGTCCCAAAACCCTGAAATTCTCTCAACCAGAACTCTTGGAAAAACTGATGATCACCGTTAACTGGCATCCCCTAAGCAATCCAAAATCCTATTTTTCTCAGACCACTGAGCAGCTTTGGGGAGGGTCTGTTAGTAACCGTACAGCTTTGAGCTATGACGCAGCTCAGGTTCTCCTTGAAGGGATTCGGCAACAACCTACCCGCTTAGGAATTCAGAAGATATTAGCAGATAAAAATTTCAACTTTGAGGGGGTAACAGGACAAATTGAATTTAAACCAGGGACTGGCGATCGTAAAGAACAATCTATTGAGTTAGTTAAGGTTGTTCCTTGTCCAACGAGTCAGGAGTACAGTTTTACATTTATTCCTGTGAAGTTTTCAACACCTGAAGATGCAGGGTTGAACTGTTCTATTTCTGTCGATTTCTGACTCCTAATACCAACAGGAATTACGCCAAGACACATATATAGCCTTTAGCACTTGAAGCAATTGCTTCAAGTTAATCTTAATTCTCATTCCTAATTTATTTAGTATTTAGTTAGACCTCTCATATCGCTTATTCCAGGGTCCAAGTATTCCTAAAACTTGATTTCCATCCCATATTACTGTAGCAGTAGTATGACCATGATCAAAGTACGGACAATCTTTCCCAACTTTAAGTATTTCTCTATGTTTTGTTGCGTGAAGTGTCCAGGTTATACCAAGACGATTTTTCCATTGAAGTGTGTTATCATCGATCCGACTAATAGTCACATAATGCCAATCGTTTTTTCCACCAGAATGATACAAATGATTTTCATAGTTTCCCACAATTGAATTGACAACCGAATCAGTACCAACCTTTTCCATCAAGCGGTTCAAGATTACATATCCTTGTGGGTTGACAACAGTCAGGCGGATAATTGATGGATTTTTAGGGCGGTGAGCAATAATATATTTGTGATTTCCGTTTTTAAAGGTATAAGTATAGCCTTTGTTATTCCCTTTAATATCAGGATTTTTCAAAGTTATAAAAGCACCACTTTTTCTAGATTTAGCTTCATAAGTATAGTTTCTGAACTCATCTAATTTCAGCAAAACAACCGAATTTTCCCTATTATCCATGAAAGCTCCAGTTGGACGGACAAAATCGGTAGGCATTGCAGAAGCACTATGAGAATTTCAGGTAATATCTGCGATCGCAGGAACAGATAAACCAATAATAGATGCAAGAGCAATAGCTTTGATGTTCATATTTTTATCTTCCTTTAAGTATTTTGTCAGTTTGTTTTGTTTCCTATCAAACCCAGACAGGAAAATAATTACCAGCGTTTAAATTAGTAATAGCTATAATTCTTACAGAACGAGATATTTAGGGATTTTTTTTAAGCCATAAAGCGACAGGTATATTACTTCTGATCCGAGGCTTTATTATTATTCGTCGCGACATCTACCGGCCTATGGGATTTTTCAAGTTTGTTTAAAAACTTTTTACTTTGAGACAAAAAGACAGTCCCAGTACCTACTAATCCTATTTTATCCATGTTTTCTATTATCCACTTCCAGTTTTTTTTCCAAAAAGCATAAGGCTCAACTGTCACATCTATGTCTAACTCATAAGTCTTTAACTGAAAACTTTCTTGTGACTGATTATCAGTATTAAAACGAGCATAAACCACTAGATAAAGAGTGATATCTTCACCTGCTTCTTTTGCTGTCACACTCCAAACCCATTCAGCTGAACCAGCTTCTGGTAGGGCTTGCTTTCCATCTACGGGATATAGTGGTTTTACTTCAATGTGTTCACCCTCACTTTTTAAAGTTGCCTTCATAAAGTGGCTTATCATTATTTCAGCAGTATCAGAGTTCGATTCAAGATACTCTGATAAATTAGATTCTAAATTTCGAGAGATTCTTAATTTAACTTCTTCAGTATCACCTACCTTCATTTTTTCAGGTGGTTTATTCAGACGAACAAATCCACTTGAAAGATTATCAAAGGCTCTTTTTAAAGCTATTTTTGACAATTCATCAGCACCAAGTCTTGGAGTCTGTCTTGGACTAATTCCAGGCATATCAGGGATAGGCTCTGCTTGAGATGCTGGACTTTGTGATGTAATAGGAGATGATTCTGATAATATTTTTCCTACTCCTACCTCCTTTAAGGCTTCAGGAGTTGGTACGGCTTCAGGAGTTGGTAAGAATTCAGCAGTGTTTTTATGATGTTTAAAATACCAACCAGTAGAAATAAGTACCAATATTCCTATAAGAAAAGAAATTGAGAATTTAGTTGAGATATTTTTTCTTATCATATACAATATTATCCAGAATCCTAATGTTTAGTGCCAACTAATCTTATAATTCTTGTTTGGCAAAACTTTTAATTCCTTACCTAGAAAAGTATGCTATTCCTTTCATCAACTATTTTTAATAAATAGTGAAGACTGAAATCGAGTAAATTCCTTATCTAGTTTGTGATTACAGGGCAGTTGGCACTTAATTACAGTTACCCTAGTTTTACGCCTTTAAGAATGGCAGAAATATTGAGGCGTTTCGGCTGTCGCCGACATGTTTGCGGAGCATTCCGTCAGGAAAAGGCGGAGCAAGTGCGACAGCTATATCGCCTAAATTAGTAGACGCTATGTATAGCGCCCTAGCGTAAGTCCTGATTAGTTTTGATTAGTGAATTCAACTCTAAACATCGATCAATTCTAATCGTTCCCAAGTTTGGGGACCAACAATTCCATCTACAGTTAAACCAGAGGATTTTTGGAAATTCTTCACAGCTTCTTCTGTTGCTACACCAAATATTCCATCAACTACCAAAGAACCAAATCCAATACCATTTTTAACCGTCTTTGTAGATATTCTACATCTTCTCTAGTGCTACCAAAATACAGAGTAGCGCGGACAATTGTATCTACTACTGCCCAAGTTTGGGAACCCACAATTCCATCCGCAGTTAAACCATAGTATTTTTGAAAAGCTATGACAGCTTCCTTTGTAAGATTACCAAATATTCCATCAACTACTAAGCTATTATCAGCAACAGTGGCATTCAAAACTTTTTGTAAATCTTTCACATCTTTACCAGTGCTACCAAGGGATATAGTAGGACGAGTAGTAGTTGTTTGAGTTCCAGCAAGCATAATTTTCTCCTTGTTTTTTGAATTGAGTAGGACTTACGCATTAACGCTAGAAATAGCCTATTAATTGGTCATCATTCAAGATAAACTAACTATATTTAGTGCCGTTGTGTAAGTCCTGCTCTATATTTTTATTATCAGTGCATTCCTGGATGAATAGTAAAAATGTGCATAAGTTATCACAATTAACTTTTTATTGTGGGTGGACGTGCATTTTCTTACACATTGATTAACAGTTAGGGGTCACATTCTGGCATTACAGCAGTTATGGAGAGAAACGGAGGCAATATTAGAAAAGCTCAAAGTTTTAATCGTCATACAGATATGAAGATCTTGATGATATATGACGACAACTTGCAACAACCACAACTGGAGTTTTAGATGAAATATAAAATCACTTTCTCTACCGACTTCCCTTCTGGAGAAGATATTTTTGTTGAGGATTTTGTGGAAGTATTAGAAGCTGAGGGAAAACGTAGAAAACTTGATATTTACGGCATTTTGAATAAGAAGCTTGAGGAAAAATATGACAATTTCAATGATATTAATTATGAAGGAATCAAGATAGAGAAAGTCTAATATGGAAAACAGAAAAAAAAATAGCCCCTAAGTATATAGGGGCAAAAAAAAAACACACACAAACACATACAATAAATAAAAAAGGAGTGAAGTACCTCAACTATAACGAAGTTTAGTTAAGGCTTCCCCCCCATCTAAAATAAAACACTTTTAGATGAGGAATCCTTATGCTTTCTGTCAGAGCGATAGTTTTAATAAGTATATTTGAAGATAGCATCACCTAACGCTTTCCAGGTTTGGGGACCTACCACTCCATCTACTGTAATATCAGGCGATGGAAAAGGAAAAGTAGCGTTATAATTTTGTTGAAACTCAGTTACTATTTGTTTGGTTTGATTATCATATTGGGCATCAAATCTCACGCCAGTTGTAATCAGAGCAGGTCTACCTTGTTGCAAACCGAACCAATAGATTGAGGATAACAATTGTTCAAGAAACCGAACACTATCTCCACTATCTCCTTCTTTTAATACAGGCATTGTTGATACAGTCATTTGAGAAAATTCCTTAGTTTAGTTGAAGATGATTGTAGCAATCAGTAATCAGTTTTCAAGTCGTATAATAGGGATTTTTACCCCCGAATTTTAGCTAAATACTGAATGCTGGTAAAAAAATGGTTTGTTGATAGCTACCTTAGCCATAGCTATGGTTTTGTTAGTTTTGATTAGTGAATTCAACTCTAAACATCGATCAATTCTAATTCTCTCCAAGTTTGAGGACCAACAATTCCATCTATTTCGTCATCTAAAAAACCAGAAGATTCTTGGAATTTCTTCACAGCTTTTTCTGTTGCCGGACCAAATCTTCCATCAACTTCCAAGGAAGCAGATATAAGAAAATTTAACCGTCTTTGTAGATATTCTACATCTTCACCACGGCTACCAAGGGCAAGAGTAGGATGAGTGTTAGTTGCTTGAGTTCCAGTAAACATAATTTTCTCCTTGTTTTTGAATTGAGTAGTACTTACGCATTAACGCTAGAAATAGCTTATTAATTGGTCATCATTCAAGATAAACTAACTATATTTAGTGCCGTTGTGTAAGTCCTGCTCTATATTTTTATTATCAGTGCATTCCTGGATGAATAGTAAAAATGTGCATGAGTTATCACAATTAACTTTTGATTGTGGGTGGACGTGCATTTTCTTACACAATTAACTTTTTATTGTGGGTGGAGGTGAATTTTCTGACACATTGATTAGCACTCAGGGGTCACATTCTGCCATTACGGCAGTTAGTGATTAATGCGGATATCAATGGCAGTCTTCAGATAATCAGAAAGAAATTCCCAGAGTGCTTTACTGCCGTTTGCGTAGCATTCCGTAGGATGGGAATAGTGAGCTGTGCCGAGAGCGCCTATATTGGTTAATCCAATATCAAGATAAAAGCTGTTACGATTTTCTACAGTTTTTTTCGTACGGTAGAGAAAGTCTAATATCGAAAAACAGAAAAAAATAGCCCCTAAGTCTATAGGGGCTAAAACTTTTTCGAGTCAAGATTGCTATATTTTTATTATCAGTGCAATCCTGGATAAATAGTAAAAACGTGCATAAGTTATCACAAAAATTCTGCTGCATCCTCTGGACGTGGAAAAAAATGCACAATATACAATTTTCCCGTTTTGGCACAGTCTCTCTAATTACAGTCACTATAGTTTTACGCCAAAATGAAGAAAATCATCGCAAAAAGTCGGTAAGTGGGAAACCCGCCAGTTTTAACGGCGGGATGGAAGCGATCCGATGGGTTTTAACCCATAGTCATATTGACATTTCGAGATTCTTTCGCTAATATAGATATTATACAGCGAAAACTATTGTATGTACCTAACTCAAAAGAACAAAATTAGAAATTTGTCTAGCACCGAATTTAAAGCATTAAGACAATTGTGCAGATTATCTAAAAATATGTACAATGTCGGCCTGTATTCTGTGCGACAATTCTATTTTTCTGAGGGCGGATATCTAAGGTATGAATCCAACTATCATTACTGCAAAGAAAATGAAAATTATCAGTTACTTCAAACCGATATTGCACAGCAAATCTTGAAAGTTGTTGACAGGTCTTTTAAGTCATTTTTCAACTTAATTCAGAAGGCCAAAGAAAGTCTATATCGGTTTGAACAAATACGAATGCCTAGATACCTCAAAAAAGAGGGTTACTTCCCTTTAATAATACCTCGAATTAGGGTAAAGGATGGATATTTTAATATTCCAATGTCTAGGAAATTCAAGGCTGAATATGGTGCAGTAAAAATACCTTTTCCTGAAAGATTGGCAGATAAAAATCTTAAGGAAGTTAGAATAATTCCTAGATTTGATGCCCAGTTTTTTGAAGTAGAATTTATTACGGAGTCGGAGCGACAACCAACAGTAAAAACTAATAATGTCCTAGCAATAGACTTAGGTTTAGACAATTTAGCTACTTGTGTATCAAATACTGGGTCATCGTTTATTTTAGACGGTAGAAAACTTAAATCAATCAACCAGTGGTACAACAAAGAAAATTCTAGATTGCAATCTATAAAGGATAAGCAGGGTATTAAAGGTTTAACCAAAAAACAAATTAGCATTACGGTAAATCGGAATAATAAAGTTAGAGATTACCTAAATAAAGCAACTAGGTACTTAATCAACTGGTGTCGTAAAAATAGGATATCTACTCTAGTTGTGGGTGTGAATTATAGTATGAAGCAAAATATTAATTTAGGCAAAAAAACTAACCAAAAGTTTGTACAGATACCACACCATAGTTTGAGAATGAAACTAAAAGCTATGTGTGATAGATACGGGTTAACTTACAGTGAACAGGAAGAATCTTATACATCTAAAGCTAGCTTTTTAGATGGTGATTTAATACCTGTGTATAATGCTGATAATCCAACTGAATATAGTTTCAGTGGTAAACGAGTTAAGCGTGGTTTGTACAAGACTAGAGAAGGAAAATTGATAAATGCTGACTCCAATGGTGCAGCAAATATTGGAATCAAAAGCAACCTGAATGGGTTTATCCCGGACAGGCTAGAGGCATCCTTGGCTATGCCATTAAGGGTTAAATTTGACGTGAGGAAAGTCCGGCAAATTTGTTCCGCTTAAGAATCCACGCGACTTTCAGTCCGTGGAGTGTCAACATATTAGGGATGCTCCATAGAACACCCCTATTATTTGATCAAATGTTTATTTATATTGTCTTTGTTTCAAAGCACCACTAATAACCGCAACACCCAAAGCTAATAAACTAAAAATAGCAGTTGGTTCAGGTGTAGAGACTGGAGAATCAATATCTTCACTAATTACTGTGAAAGGGTTTGTTGGCATTGTCTGTCTGGAGCTATTGCTTCCCAACCAATTAGAGCTATCGCTGATGGCTGCCAGTAATTCTGCTTGGGTACCAGAAGTGATACCTGTATAAATAGCATTGTCAAATTCGTTTACAGCTACTGCTGTTTCACCATTGACTAAACCTGTTGGCAGGGCAGATGTATTAGAGCTGGTTGAGTCAGACTGCCATATTCCAGGATTACCTTCACTATTGAGAGCATAAAGAAAGTTTGGGCTGCTACTATCTCCTTGATAAGCAAGAATTTGGTCGCCAGCAGCCGAGAATAAAATACTACTAACAGTAGGATTAATTATTGTTCCCGCAGCAATATCTGTAGCTGCTGTCCAAGTAAAAGTTCCTTCAGTAGCTCTGAAAGTACGATCGGCTTGCCAACCGTTATCGGTAAAATTGATTTGTGTCCCTGCAGCAATATCTACTAATGATGTAAAGGCAAATTCGTCAGTGTTGTCAAAGTTGAAGCCGACAATTGCTATATCACCTGCTGATAATCTCATGGTAGCCATTTATATTTCCTAGTTAGTTGGATTGTATTATTATTGGACAAAAAGTAAGTGTAATATTATCTAAGACTCAAATATTTTTGATCGCAGAGAACTTGGCACTTAATTACAGTTACTCTAGTTTTACGCCAAAACGGAGCGTTTATTGATACTGAAATTTATTTTAGGTTTTCAGTCTAATTTAGGTTTTATAACTTAATTAACTACATTTGTTAATATCCGAAGTTGTTACTAACTGTTACAATACGAAATAACCTGAGCTTCTGTCTTCTTATTTTTTGTATCTTCATTTCCAAACAAGTAGTAGTCAAAATCAAACCAAACTGTGTAGATCCCATTTTTACTATGGTTTATAAAAATACTAAATTGATCTACATCATTAGGAAGATATTTGAATTCCCGATCATCTAAAACTTTAGAGTCAGATTTTTGAGTTAAACTAGCAGTGTATTCAAACTCTTTCATCATCGCAGCACCGAGCTCAGGTTCATTAGTTAATTGGGGACATCTTGAGTAATCCCAATTAAGAGTTAATCTTTCGACAATAAAAGTACCACTAATATTTTGATTACCTATTTTTATGTCAGCATAACTATTCTTGCTATCTATTTCATTCATATTATATATAACTGTAGGTTCAATATTAGAATTATCAAGAGGTGGTTTTTCACCTGTAGTTGGAGTTCGAGGAGTTGGAGGAGTTGGAGGAGTTGGAGGAGTTGGAGATGATGCAAAGTTAAGAACGATACCAAGCACTAGAATAAATAACCCTATAGGAATAGTAAATTTTTTTTGTTCTCGTGAAACCTCAATTATACCACCTATTTTTGTAACAAATCCTAAAATAATAATCAATAGTCCTGCCACAATTAGCATGGTTGGTATTTGCAAATTAAGTAATACTTTTATTACGTCTGTCATGTTTTCTAAGTTCTTTGATTGTAGAATTTGACAACTTTATTCATAACTTAACTTACTGGGACTTACACAAAATAAAGGCAGAAAATAGGCTCAAATATACATAGGCAGAGGCTTTTACGTCAAAAATACATAAATCCTGAATTATCAAGGGTTCTAGCCATTTTTAAGGTTTTGACGTAATTTCCTTGTCTAGACTTAGTTTGACGCATTTTTCCTACAAAAAAATGTCTAAGTACCATTACTGCAAGTTTCAAATGCAAATTCGGTTGCTCTGCGTCGGTCTCGCCTGTGTCTCCGACGGCCTTACTTCTCTCGAATAAAACCGTAGAGAACTCTTAAGAACTAGGTAATGAGCTGGTGTTGAACACAGTATTAATAGCGGTTTAAAATGCGCTAGAATATTTTCTATTGTATTAAGATAGGCGAGAATAACTGAAGTCCTCAGTGGGAGCGGTGAACTCCCACACTTGGATAATACAACCTAAAAATCGTTAGTCTTGAATCATAATGCTCATCAGAGCATACCAAGTTAAAGGACCGACAATGCCATCAACTTCTAAGGACATCTCTGTTTGGAATGCCTTGACATATGCTTCAGTGTTTGAACCAAAAATACCGTCTACAACTAGAGTTCCATAGTTCGTTTCATTCATGGTAATTTGCAGACGTTTAACATCATCACCGCTGCTACCCCGACCAATAGTAGGAGGCAGTAAAGCTCCCCAAGTTTGAGAACCAACTATACCATCCACTATTAAATTTCGGTCTTTTTGGAACTGCTTAACTGCGGCATCAGTGCTAACACCAAAGATACCATCTTCCACTAAAGAACCATAGCCAGCATTATTGAGAAGGCGTTGTACCAGAGTCACATCATAACCGTTGCTTCCGTTGCGTAAAACTGGTAAAGATAAAGAACTTGAAATACTTAATGTCATTGTTAATTCTCCTGTATTTAGGATAGATGAGTATGAAAAATTAGAGCGATTTGGCGTCAGTCACCCCAGGAGTTTACTCCAAGAGTTTGTACATTCTTGTTGCAGTCATATCTAGAGATGTAGCAACAAGAGTGTTGAAGTTTTAATAGGTGTATTTGAAGATAGCATCACCTAACGCTTTCCAGGTTTCAGGACCTACTACTCCATCTACTGTAATATCAGGCGATGGAAAAGGAAAAGTAGCGTTATAATTTT
>NZ_JBNHEP010000008.1:0-20155 GCF_050015995.1 Dapis brunnea BLCC-M229
CTAGTAACTTGAGAAAGACTATCACAGAATAAGTAGGAGTTGCTCAATATATTGAGGGAGTGAATATTTTTCCCAATTCCCAATTCCCAATTCCCTAGTAACTTGAGAAAGACTATCACAGAATAAGTAGGACTTGCTCAATAAATTGAGGGAGTGAATATTTTTTCCCAATTCCCCATTCCCCTACTCCCTACTCCCTACTCCCTCTAACTATAATTACCAGTTGCTGGTTTAATAGGAATTTCAATTGTGAACTCTGTACCTTTTCCAACTTCAGAACTACAACTTAAATTACCCTCATGTTTTTCTACTACAATTGAATAGCTAATTGATAATCCTAAACCTGTACCTACTCCCACTGGTTTAGTAGTAAAAAATGGGTCAAATATTTTAGACAATGCTTGAGAACTAATACCACTGCCATTGTCAGCAATTTTGATTTTTACTGTTTCCGAATCTGTTACTTCAGTAGAAATTGTAATAGTGGGTTGACGGTCAAATTCTTGTTGTTTATCCCGCAGAGTTTCTAAAGCATCAATTCCATTAGTAAGTAAATTCATAAACACTTGATTAATTTGGGAAACGTAACAGATAACCTGTGGTAAATTACCATATTTTCTGACTATTTCAATTTCATGTTTGTCTGACTTTTCTTTAATACGAGTATGTAAAATTAGTATGGTACTATCGATACCTTCATGGATATTTACAGGTTTCATGTCAGCTTCATCTAAGCGCGAGAAGTTGCGCAGAGAAATCACAATATCTCGGATACGTTCGGCTCCTACTTTGATAGAATTCAAAACTTTTTGTAAGTCTTGTATGATAAATTCTAAGTCTATATCTTCAATTTCATCTTGAATTTTATCTACAGGTTCAGGATAATATTCTTGATATAAATCAATTAAATTCAGTAAATCAGAAATATATTCATTAGCAGGGGAAAGATTACCATAAATAAAGCCGACAGGGTTATTAATTTCGTGAGCTACTCCAGCAACTAACTGCCCTAAACTTGACATTTTTTCACTTTGAATTAGTTGAGATTGAGTGCGTTGTAGTTCGTGCAATGTTTGCTCTAGTCGGAGATTTTTTTCATTTAATTCCTGGGTTCTTTCTTGTATTTTATGTTCTACTGAAGCGTACAACATTGCATTTTCTAAGGAAACTGCTGCTTGAGATGATAAAAGTCTTAATATCTCCAAACGCTCTGGAGTAAATGCACCTGTAGTCAGGTTATTTTCCAAGTATAAAACTCCGATAAGTTTGCCTCCATTAATAATAGGGGTGCATAAAACAGATTTAAGTTTAATCTTGGCAACATAAGAGTCAGTTGTAAAACGGTCTTCAGCAAAAGCATTACTTAAAACAACATCTTGGCGTGTTCGTTCCACATAATTAATTACTGTTAGTGGTAAATCTTCAGATTCATTCATTTGAGTCTCTTGAACTACTACTTCTTCAGAATCTAATGTAGCTTCAGCTTTATTCATTAGTTTGCCTTCTTTTAGTAGCAAGAGTACGCCTTTTTCTGCACCAGCATTTTCCATAAGAATTTTCATCAATTTAGATAGTAATTTATCTAATACAATCTCACTAGAAATTGCTTGAGATGCTTTAATAACTGTTGCTAGATCTAAGGACTGACTATTATTGCCTGTGTCACTAGAAATTGCTGTGCTTTGAGGATCGATCATATAGTTTTTAACTGTTAATATATTTTCTAATTCTGGATATTGATTTTCTAAATCTTTTAGCTTTTTATTTGCCCCCCAATTTTGATAACTATAGTAACTATCATGTAAATGAACTTTTGCATATTTAGGTTTACCTTGATTTAACCAACATTTTACTGCTAATTCATTACCTAATGCTTCATATTGAATAAATTCATTTTTGCTGGCAGATTCTATCCCTTGATTATATAGGTCTATTGCTGCTGTATTTTCTCCAGAAATACTTGCCATTTCTGCTGCTACTAATAAATATTTATGTTCAAAGTTTTCTTGACAGTTATCTGCCCAAATTTTCATCTGCTGTTGATTATTTTCTAGTTGCTGCCAATATTCTTTTTGCTTAACTTGAGAAACATTTGGGTAAAGAGCAGTTAAAATTAGTGAATAGTAAAAATTCAATTCTGTAGTAGGTAAAGTACCTGTAATAAATCCGAGATATTTTTGAGCTGACAAAATACTATCCAGTGCTGCATCTAAATCTCTATATAAATAGAGAATATATGATTTATAAATCAGATATATACACAGAGAGTAAAAGTTTTGATGTTGTTGACAACTATCCAAATATTCTGCTTCTTTATCTATATTAAGATCGAAATCAATTTGTTCTTTGATTAAATAGTCTCTCTCCTGGTTTTCAGGTTTTGATTCCAAGTTTTCGAGAAGATTTTTAATTCCGATTAAAGTATCTGTAGAAAGTTGATTTTTAGTTTTTTGAGTAAATTGTAAGTGGCGATCAATTTCTGTCAATATTTCTGGGATAGGTTGACCTTGAAATAATGAATTAATTGTTGTGTTATGTAGAAGATAACCTGCATATTCTAAATCTCCTGATTCTAAAGCAGCTCCATATCCTTCATGGTTAATTACATTAGACTCTTTAATGTGCTTAAACCAAAAACTTAATGTATTAGCAAATCCACTACAAGCTTTACATTTTAGTCCTGAGATTTCCCATTTATCAGTTAGTTTTAATGCCAATAGACCAAACTGATATGCAGAGTGATAATCTCCAAAATAACTATTGAGAATTATTCCATAGTTAGAATAACAAAGACATGATTCGGCAACCGAACCATATTCTAGGGAAATGTTGACACCTTTGAGTACTATTACTTTCCATAATTCTGGATTGGTTAAATAAGCGGATGTAATCAAATTTGTTAATAGGGTTAAAGCTACTTTATATTTTGATGTGTGCTTCTCTTTTTCATTAATTAGGTAGGCAATTTCTTGATTGCCTAAATTTTCTTTGATCTTGGCAAATTCCCGATTAGTTGCTGTCTGTAAATCTGTTTCTGGAAGCTCTATTTCTAGTAATGCTAGAGATTTCTTACCTGCTGCAATTGCTTGTTCATACTGACCGCGTAAAGTATATTGAACAACCAATAAATTATAAACTTCTATGTTCTCAATGATTGATTGAGAATGCTCTAATATTATGTTAATTAATGCTTCACTTTCTGAGAAATTACTGTTTAAATACTCTCCTACTGCTCCTTCTTTATATAAAGCAAAGGTTAAATCATATTCTTGATTCCAACAATCCCGATCTAATAGAGATATACCTGCTGTAATATATTCTTTAGCAGCTACATAAGCTGTGGCATCTTTGGCTTTTTTACCCGCTTCTAAATTGAGTTTTGCTAGTTCAATTTTTTCTCGTTTATCTGTAATTAAAGTTCGGCCTATATTCAGATGATCTACTAAATCAAACACTCGTTCCCCGCGATATTCTAGAGGAGTATTTTCCAAAAATAAACGTCCAATTCTTAGATGTACAGCCTGTTTTTCAGACTCATCTATCAAAGTATAAGCTGCTTGTTGTACTCGGTCATGCAAAAACTTATAATTCAGAATTAAAAATGGATATAAGTTCAATTCTATATTTTTGGCTTCTGTTTCTGAAGCAGGTAGAATTAATCCTTCTTGAATAGCAGGTAATAAATCTTGAAAAGTTGCATAAGATTCTTTTTCATAAATTAATGAAAGAGTATTCAAATCAAATTGATTACCTACACAAGCAACTAAACTTAAAATTGTCTGAGTTAAGATTGGTAATTTTTCCAATTTTCCAATCATTAACTCCACTAAATTATCAGTAATATCAAGTGCTGTAATTTTTTCCATATCCCACTCCCACCGAATCATTTCAGAATCAAATTTCAGCAAACTTTCCTGATAGAGAGTTTTCATAAATTCATTCACAAAGAAAGGATTTCCACCTGTTTTTGTTTCTACTAATTCTGCTAATTCTTTGACATAGCTTTTGTCATTGTGTAATGTCTCGGCAATTAATTGAGTAATATGTTCAAAGTTTAAAGGACTTAAGTCTATTTGATTTACCTGACCATGATTCATATTCCCAGAGTGAGAACGAATGGCATTTAAAGTCATCAATAAATGATGAGTTGAATTAACTTCATTATCTCGATATGCTCCTATTAGAAACAGATGCTTTGTTTCTTCATCCATCATCATTAATTTAATTAACTTAAGTGTAGCAGAGTCTGCCCACTGTAAATCATCAAGAAAAATAACTAGGGGATGCTCTGGTTTACAAAATAAACCAATAAAGTTTTGAAAGATGATATTAAAGCGATTTTGAGCTTCATTTGCTCCTAATTCTTGTATTTTTGGTTGGGGTCCAACAATTAATTCTAATTCGGGAATTACATCAATAATAATTTGTCCGTTAGTACCAAAAGCTCCTAAAAGTTTATTTCTCCATTCATGTAATTTAGCTTCACTTTCACTTAAAATAATTCTGACTAATTCAGAAAAAGCACTGACAATTGCTGAGTAAGGAATACTACGTTGAAATTGGTCAAATTTTCCCCAAATAAAATACCCACCTTGACGAATAATTGGTTGAGCAATTGCTTGTACCAAAGCTGATTTTCCAATACCAGAATAACCAGTTACTAACATCATTTCTTTTCTACCCTCACACACACGCTCAAATGCTGCCATTAATGCTTCAATTTCTGACTGTCTGCCATATAGTTTTGGTGGGATTTGAAATTTATCAGAAATATCTTGACTGCCAAGAGGAAATTCTACTATTGTTTCTGTCATTTGTAGCTGATTTAAACATTCATCTAAATCAGCAATTAAACCCCAAGCGCTTTGGTATCTTTCTGCAGCAGTTTTTGCTAATAATTTGAGGATAATATTTGATATAATCTGTGGAATTTCTGGATTAATTTCATGGGGGGGTTTCGGTTGTTTAGCAATGTGAGCATGAACTAACTCCATAGCATCAGTATTATTAAAAGGTAGTTGCTGAATTAATAGTTCATAAAAAGTAACACCCAGAGAATAAAAATCTGTACGATAATCTATAGGAGAATTCATCCTGCCAGTTTGTTCTGGAGATATATACGCCAGAGTACCTTCTAAAAGTTTAGAATTTTCTAATTGATGACTTTCACGACTTAAGACAGAAGAGATACTAAAATCTATAATTTTTAACTCCCCAGTTGTCTGGTTAAAAATTATATTAGATGGATTAATATCTTTATGAATAATATTAGCACTGTGAATTTCACCCAAACTTTCAGCTACTTTTATAGCTAACCTTAAAAAACCCAAAATAGTAAATTTTTCTGAGGCAATTAATGTTTTGAGAGATGCACCACCAAAATCTTCTAAAATTATTACTAGACCATTCTCGTATTTTTCTAATCCATAAGCTTTAGTCACTCCAGAAAGATTTAAAGACTTAAGAATTTCATATTCTTTTCTATAACGATTATTTTCAGATTCCCCAGAATAATTTCCTTTGCTAAGTTTAAGTACAACAGGCTGATTATCTGGCTCTTGGTTGGCTCTATAAACTATGGAATTAGTACCCTCATAAATTTTAGCAATAATTTGGTAACCTGAAATATTAATCATTGTTAAATTTTCCTGCAAAACTACTAAATTAGTTATTAATTCTTAAATATTGTCCGTAAGCAGAAAGCAAAAGGCAGAAGGCAGGAGGCAGAAGGCAGAAGGAAAGAAAAGGTACTTACCGGAGAAAGTTTTTTGTTTCCCTACGCGACATGAAACGCGGAGCAGAACGGAGTTCGATCGCTGATTATCCGGACATGATATTAAACAATTTCCTTTTTTAAATCCTTCCTTTTTTTCTGACTTTTGAATTTTGACTTTCTTGAGTGCGTCTTACATTCCGTTGGCGTCGCCTTTCCGTTTGCGTAGGATTCCGAAGGAAAGGAAATAGAGACCTCACCAATTAGCACTCGATGCATAACTTTTGACTTTCTTTGTCATACGATAATTAATTACTCGGATTATATATAAGTCCTATGTCTTCTCCTAAAATTACTTTCTACCATGATATCCGTAACTTGGGAATTAACCAAAATCACTGGTATGCTGTTGCTCGCAGTATAGAGCTTAAATCTCAGCCTTTAAGCATTACCCTTTGGCATCAACCCATCGTTCTTTACCGGGGTTGCAATGGAAAAGTCCATGCTCTAGAAGACCTTTGCCCTCATCGTTTTGTTAAACTTAGTTCTGGTCGCGCGATCGCCGATGAATTAGAATGTACATATCATGGATGGCGTTTTGAGTCAAGTGGTAAATGTTCTCGTGTACCCTATTTAGCAAGTAATCAAAAATTACCTACTTGTCAAATTCGGACTTTTCCAGTCCAAGAACTAAACGGTTTTATCTGGGTATTTCCTGGAGATAAATCATTGGCAAATTTAGTTTCTCCCCAATTAATTCCTGAGTGGGAACATCTCAATTATATTGCTACAATCTCAGTTATAAAATGTCGCGCTCATTATTCTTATTTAGTAGAAAATTTAATGGATATGCACCACGGACATTTACATCAAAATTGGCAAGCTTGGGCAGCAGCAGAATTAATAGACTTATCGGAAAATGACCATCAAGTAGATGCTTATTATCAGGCTCAAAGCTATTATAAAATTGACAAAATTTGGTCGATATCTCAATTATTCTTTCCGGCTTTGCGACAACTTCATCCCGAACCATTAAATGTTAGTTATATCTATCCAAATTGGGTTTCTAACCTAGGGAAAGATTTTAAAATTTACTGTCTTTTATTACCTATTAATGAAAGAGAAACCCAAGCTTATCTAATTCACTTTACATCACTTCAGGCCTTTTGGCGTTTACATAAACTACCAGAATGGTTTAGACGATTTGTGAAAAAAAGTTTATTTGGTTCAGCTCAAAAACTACTCGATGGTTTAGTACAGCAAGATGTAGAAATGATAGAGGAAGAACAACAAGCTTATCTAAAAAATTCTCAGCGACGTAATTATGAGTTAAACAGCGCTCTAGTAAGTACACAAAAGTTAATTAGAAAACAAGCCATCAAATGAATCATAAATATATGCTGAAAATAATAGAGTATCTGTTTAACAGCCGATAAGATACTCATAAGGTATAAAACTTATCATACATAAGTTGTCACCATATTAGAGTGAGGTCAAAAGTCCCTGAATTATAGCACTTTTCAGTTAAGTAGACCAGAAAATCCTGATTGGGTTTGGGAGTCGGGAATAGTAAAGATGCCTAAGGTTTCTTTGCTTACCCGAGTTTATCTAGAGCGAAAACTACTATAAATCAGGTCAATCAAGAAAAATTGTCTCTGTTTGAATCTTCCAAATTCAAATAGAGAGTATAATATCTAACTATTGACCAAAAAATCAGGTCAATAGCCCTCCCTTGAATAGGGTATGAAAAAAAATAAATTTCAGTATTTTAAGCCTCCCAATACAGCAGGAGAAACTGATAACTGATAACTGAAATAACTTTTGACTCTTAAGTTCATCAAACAGTTACTCTCGAGGAGAGAAACGCGGTGAGCTTGACCGTTGATGCCTGTGGATGAGTAACCGCCGACGGCCTCAGTTGAAGCAGGGACGTTCCATGCAACGTCCGTACACATTAAAATGTCACTATATGACCTTTTATGTCGGTTTTATGAAGCAGCAACTACATAGCTAATAAAAATTAGCACGATCAAAGTCAATATCTCTCACATTATGGATGGAGCTAGTTCAACATGGGTAATACCATTGGCATAATGTTTGGGTTTTTAGGTGGAACAATTTTCGCCAGTGAAGGGGGATACAAAGTCTTACAACACCCTAACCCAAACCGAGAATATCAAAGACTTTCAGAAGCTAAATGGTTTTTGGCCTTGAGGTGGTGTGAACAATTTCCAGCTCCTGCTGGTATCCTTAACTTCCAAGGTCAATTTTCTTTTTATAATCAAGCAGCATTAAGAATTGGAGAACACAATTTTTTACCTCTAGAGTATAGGCAAGAAATTTTTAATCAATGTTTATCCTTACCAGCAGGTACAACAAAAACTTACTCTATTTTTGCGCCTGATGGTAATTATTTTAGCTCTTTTGAGGTGATGGGAATTGATATCGATCCGAGATATGGCAGGATTGCTATTGTCAATTCAGTCTAATTTTTTGATTGAAAAAATTGGTAGTCCTAAAATAGTAAGGATAAAGAATATCAGAAGTATTCCATGACAAGGCGTTTTTCCTAGCACTACGCATTTAGGTACTTGATATTGGTAAATCCTGTTTGCGTTTTTGCGCTTCGCAAAGCTTTCCTATGTCACCGACATGAAACGCTGCGCGACATGAATGTACTGCATCCCATAGGGAAGTATGGACGCACCAAAAACTCAGTCAGAGATTATTTTTGACTTTTAATTTTTAACTTTTGACTTATGCGTAGCGCTATACTTATCATTACTTCTTTACCACTACCAAAAAATTAAGCATTAGGTAGGTGAGCGGGAAGAACGCTTATGGCAGCAATAGCAATGTAGATTAGGGCAAAACGAGTTTCAAATATTGCGACAAAATAAAATTTTGTTGTACGATACCAATCTAATCTAAGGGCAATCGCCGCTAACTTAATTAAGGCCACACTATAAGATAAAGCTGTTATTAAGTTTAAGCAGTTGTACCAGTAAATACCAAGTATAATCAGGGTTGCAGTGCTATGATAAATAATTCCCGGTATAGGACAACTGGTCTTTTGTTTCCGTAACTTGAGTGTAAATATAGCACTACTAAAAAATAAGGTATTAAGTATCCACATTGCCATGGCAGTTAGAGAAATATGGCCTGTGGTAGCTGTGTATGCTAGGGGTGCACAGAGACAGATAGCTAAAAATCCAATCATTTCGTTTAATATAGATTTTTGTTTGCGTTTAAAAACAGCAATACTATCTGCAACTAAAGCTGCTATTGCTATTCCATAGATCCATAGTAAACATGGAGTCTGGAGGTAAAGCCACCCAGCGATGGCTATTGCAATACTTCCATACAAACCACCCCAGATTAAAAAACGAGGTTTCCAACTACTTCGTTGTTTGATTTGCACTACTAAGGGATGTTCTGCTTGTAAGGCAAAAAAAGCACAGATTAGAGCTAAAGTTGTTGAGCTTGTCCATTCTTGGGCTAAAGCTGCTCCTGTGAGAAAAGAACCACCTAATACCAGTAAAACCCCCTGTTCTGGAGAAAAGGTAGGTCTGCACCATGCATATAGGTTGGGGCGATTTTTCTTGCTATTAATTGTTGATAACTGAACCATGCTTAGACTCCATAATATATAGTTATGACTAACTTCTCTCACATTCAGGCAAATCTTTCTATAAATTCTTGAGAATTACTTTTAATAATCTCACAACTACCCCCTAAATTTTATGTATTCATTGATACAGAAATATATAATAATTACTAAATCAGGCTATTTGGGAATAAAAATTTTTATTTTTTACCTGCTCAAAGAAAAATAATTGAATATGAGGATAAATTAAGATAAGTAAGATTACTTATATCATGTCCAGATAATTTAGTGATAAAAAAAGTTTTTGTTTGTAGTAGAGCTTTAGCCCTATAAATATCTATCTTAGGGGTAAAGCAATACTACGAGCTTTACTTATGAGTATTCAAACGGAGATGATATTATATCAAATCCGGTAGTATTGGTGTAGTTAGATAAATAGTGTGGGGAGATGGGGAGATGGGGAGATGGGGAGATGGGGAGATGGGGAGAGCTAGAAATATTTGGTAATAGCGCTCGCGAAGTGAACATTTTTTTATACTGAATTAAGTGGATTTGATATTATAGGCTATTTTGGTTAATTCTGGACATTGCCAAAAGCGATCGCCCCTTTGATTTGAGAGAGGCGATCGCTTTAATAATCAATTTAACAATCAGTTAGACTTTGAAAAAGAGTGCTAATCTCAACTAGATAGTAGCAAAATCACTAGCATCAATAGCTGTAGGATCAATACCAAACAAAGTTACTAAATCTTGTGATGTTGCAGTTTCCTGGAGAATAGTATTACCACCACTAGCAACTACAGTTATGTCACTGAAAGTCAGACCATCTAACAAGAAGTTATCTGTACCATCTTGGTAATCGAAAATAGCGTCACTACCATCACCAGAGCGCAATATGAAACTGTCAGCACCGTTGCCACCAGTTAGAGCATCGTTACCACTACCACCATCAAGAGTGTCGTTACCGCCACCACCTTGTAAGTTATCATCACCAGCACCACCTATGAGTTCGTCTCTATCGCCATTACCTTGTAAGAGATCGATACCGTCACCACCTAGGAGAATGTCTTGACCTCCACCACCTCGGAGGACATCATTATCAGCCTCACCCATGAGAGTATCATTACCTGCATTACCCTCCAAGATATCATTTTCAGTACCACCGAGCAATTCATCTGCTCCACCACGACCACTGAGACTATCGTTTCCATCCAAACCTTGGATTAGGTCATCTTGAGCATTACCCTCAATCGTATCATCGCCTCCAGTACCAACAATGCCATCTGGGAACTCAAAATTACTACTATCAAGATCGGCAGCTTGAGTATCTATTAAAGTTGCTAAATCTTGTGATGTTGCAGTCTCCCGGATAATAGTATTAGTACCATCTTGAATTACAGTAACGTCACTGAAAGTCAAACCATCCAATAATAGCTCATCTGTACCAGGGTTAAAATCAGGAATCTGGTCATTGCCATCACCAGAACGTAATACGAAAGTATCAGCACCATTTCCACCAGTCAGTGTATCGTTACCTATACCACCCTCAAGAGTGTCGTTATTGTCACCACCTTGTAATTCATCAACACCAGTACCACCTAGGATACTGTCTCTACCGTCGCCACCATCAAGGGTATCATTACCAGTACCACCATTAACGATATCATCACCTTCATTACCATTCAGTTGATCGCTACCAGTACCACCATCAAGGATATCATTACCAGTACCACCATTAACGATATCATTACCAGTACCACCATTAAGGGTATCATTACCTCCCCCACCGGTGATAGTATCTGCTCCTCCCAGACCATCAATGCTATTATTCTGACCATCACCGTTAATAGTCTCACCATTTCCAGTACCAAAAATGGTATTTGGGGTAGGGTCAGTAGGGTCAGTAGGGTCAGTAGGGTCAGTAGGGTCGGTAGGGTCAGTAGGGTCGGTAGGATCGGTAGGGTCGGTAGGATCGGTAGGATCGGTAGGATCGGGGTTCCCAAACTCGAAGGCACCAATATCAGCTACACCATTAACAACGCGCTGGAAACCAGTACCTCTTTGGTCAGTAGTCAGACCAAGAGAGTTGTTGCCAGCGTTAATAGCAGCACTACCAGCTTGTAAAGCATGGGTTTGAGTGAGTCCTCCGTTATCAGCAAGAGGATCTAGACCAGCGTTTGTGACTCCGGTTTGGTCACCTGTAGCGTTGAAACGAGCATTAGCGTTTCCTGTACCAATTAAGTTGTTACCTCCACTTTGGATGGAGTTGCTGGCGCCAGTTAATTCGTCAACATCATTATTAACCTGAGTCCCACCAGCAGGCTGATAAAAGTTACCAGCAATAATAGTAGAGGTAACAGTTGTATCAACAGTACCGAAACTCGCCAAGCCACCCCCAGTGCCATTATTGTCATCTGTCCGAGTCTGTGAGGTATTATTAGTAATGGTGCTATTAGAAATTGTCGCAGTGACGGAATCTTTGACGTAAACACCACCTCCTTGACCGCCTGCAGTGTTACCACTGATGGTACTTTGAGTAATATTTGTAGTGCCAAATACAGCGACACCACCACCGTCACCTTCTGGTGAGAATGTAGCAATTGCTATGTTGTTATTGATAGTAGAATTAGTAATGTTTGTATTACCAAAGGCAAAGATACCGCCACCGTCATAGTTAGATTGGTTATTGCTAATAGTGGTATTGAGAACATCCGCGCTACCTAGATCGTTAACGTACAAACCACCAGCATTATCTGCTGCTATGTTGCCTGTAACTGTACTATTACTGAGAGTGAGTGCTTCATTTGTTAATATACCACCACCATCATTCTGATTACCGTTATTATTATCACTCCCAATAACACGAGCATATCCACCTGTAATTTTGACTCCATCAATGGTAACTTGAGCTTGGTTATTGGCGTTGCCATCATCAACATTAAATACACGAAATTCACCCGTCGCTTGTCCTCCTGCATCTATGGTGACTGGATTTGTTTCATCACCATCAATAGTGAGGTTTTTATTTATTAAAAGTTCACTGGCAAGGGCGATAGTACCACCACCCAGACTGGGATCAAATTGAATTGTATCATTTGCAGCAGCATCAATAATTGCTTGTCTTAGGGAACCAGCACCACTATCATTAAGATTGGTGACTATAATTGTAGCCATAGTTTGTTTGACTTTTAAATTTAGTTTGCTGTTTAATTAAGCATTAGTAGTTGGTTCCCATCCGGAAAAATTTAGATTAACTTTGGTGGATTTATTTTGCTTGAAATTTAATTAGACATAGCAATAATTCCAGGGTAAATATTTATTATCCTGGTTTGATCAAGGTATTAAATAATGAGTAATTATGCTTGGTAAAACACTACTTATAAAACAGTAAAAAAATTATTATTGTAGTCTCATGTAGGTTTAAATAAATGAATTGTAATTATTACTACATGAATCATAAATAAGAATTATTCATCCAGATTTTATTAAATGATACTTAAATTATCAGTAAATTCTGGGAATAATTTATTGTTTTCTCTTAATTTAAAAGATGCTAATCTTTTTCCTACCACTGTATTATAATTAGGTGGAAACTCAGTACAAATACGAGTGCAATTGACCTAATTTTCCTGATACACTTGATCCTGATCCTTGACGCTATTCCATCTTACTTACTGTTTCATTAAATTGTCAAGGAAACAGGATGAATTTTTTTTAAGATAAAAGATAAGCGATTAAAAAATAGGTTGTTGATATATCAACAACCTATTACCCACACGAAACGGCTTTGTTGCATGAAAGTATTGATAGAACATCCGTTCCGCTTTTCGGTTGTCCCCGACATGAAAAGTGAACCTAGTGGCAGCTATATCACTATCTTTCTATAGATTGATGTTTTATTCATCTGTTGGACAATAGTTAATAGCCTCAAAAACTCTACAGGTAAAAGTTTCAGCCTTTTTATATCAAAGATTGATGTTCTATTTATCTATTGGACAATAGTTGTAGAAGTCTGAAGTACAGATGCAGAGCAAGTGCGGTAGCTATATGCTTTCATACAACAAAGCCACACGAAACTATAAACCCAGTTTCTTTGTGTAATATCAAATCCGGTTGAACAGTGGTCATTGCGACGATAGGAAGCAATCTCAGGAGCGCGCCGAGATTGCTTCCTTCCAGTCGCAATGACTTAGGTATATTAATTATCCGGATTTAATATAAATCCTATGGATATTAGATAATAGTAAAATCATCATTTACATCCAGAGCAACAACCCCACTAACATCTAATTCTGCTATAATTTGGGAATCATCACCAACCGTATTATCACCATTAGCATCATAAATTAGATAAGTCTTACCTTCTACTTCATACGCAAATAAACCAGGGGTTCCGGAAGTTAAAACATTTCCAGGAATATCTGTAGTTTGTACGTTGGTGGCAATGTTATCTAAATTAGGAAGCACTGTACTAGAGAATGCTAAAGTATCCCCACCCACAACACCTAAATCATCAAAACCAGTGATGCGGTCGAACACACCTGCACTAATAGCAGTACCGATAGAAGTGGCATCCACAGCATTAAAGTTTGCTCCACCACCATCATTAGCACTGGTATAAACAAAGGTGTTGTCGCCATTATTTTCAGATAGGGTATCTGCTCCCAGACCGCCGACAAAGGTATCATTACCATCACCACCATCTATGGAGTCGTTACCTTCACCACCCACTAAGCTGTCATTATCATCATTTCCTGCTAAGGTGTCGTTACCTCCTAAACCTTCAAGAGTATCATCACCTAATTCGCCATCAAAATTATCATTAGACTCACCACCAACTAGGGAGTCAGCAGCATCTGTCACATCAAGAACATTTACTGTAACAGTTGCCGTACCTAGATTCAGTGTATCGGCACCATCAGTAACGGTGTATTCAAAGGTGTCAGTACCAATTCCCAAACTTCCGATGGAATTGAATGCAACCTGAGTACCCTGGTCATCCAAAAGACCTAAAATAATTCCATCGTTATCCCTGAGAACATCAATTGAGAGGGAGTTTGGTCCATCAACATCGCTGTCATTTGCAAAAATGTCAATTATCAACTCATTCCCTAAATTAGTAAATACTGGTCCATCATCAACGGCAATGGGTGGGTCATTGACAGGAGTGACATCAATACTAATAACTTGAGTAGCGGAATTATTTTCATCATTGCCATCATCAACTATATAGCTGAAAGTTCCAGCATTTCCGTTAGCATTCTCAACAGGAAGAAATGTTAATGATGTTAGTTGTTCTGTGGTTAACTGTTGGCCAATAGTTAGGGCAGTATTAGTAGTATTGTCTAATACTACTTGCCCTATTTCTGCATCAGGAATACTGTCAACCGTAATAGTAAAGGTATCACCATCAGGGTCAGTGGGTGCTGGAATATTTAAGATTGCAGTAGTAGTAGTATCCTCCTCCAAAGTGACAGTTTTATCAGCTTCTACTTGAGGAGGTCGGTTCGCTTCAATGATATTGATATTTAACAACTCACTGGTAGTTCCCCCGTCTTGGTCTGTCACTAGGAAGTTAAAGCTATCGGTGCCAAGACTGCCAGTAGTAGTAGCATAACTAATTTCCCCATTATCAAGATTTTCTTGAGTGAATGTGCTGCCTACTGCTAAAGTTTCCCCTCCCTGTTGCAATTCGCCTGAAGTCGGCAGTTCAGTCAGAGTATATTGTAGGGAAGCAGAGGTAGCAGTTTCCACATCGGGGTCAATAAATTGGAGATTTTCTGTAGCTATAACCTTAGCTTCACCAAGAGTAACATTTAGGTCTGTAGTCGTACCAACAGGGGGGTCGTTCACTCGAATATTAAAGGTGTCTGTAACTTGACCCCCATTAACATCGATAACTTGGAAACTAAATGAGTCATCGTTTGTATTATTAGCTGTGTGTTGATATATAACTAACCCACTATTAATATCTTCCTGGGTGAAAGTATTTGTCGGGTTGTCCGACTGTTGCAATATTCCTGATATTAGTTCTGTGGTAACTGTGTAGGTAAAGGTGTTTGTACCATTATCTGCATCGGTTGTCTGCAAGAAATTCTGATTTATCGTTCCTGTTTCCCCAAGGTTGATGACCAGTTCGTTATTATTAATAACTTCAGGAATGTCATTTACTAAGATATTAGCAGTGCCAACTCCTTCACTAAAAGCATTTGTGCCACCTATAGTTGAGATATCTGTTAACTGGGTTGTATTACTACTGCCATCAGTGGTATCCCAGGCACGGAATTGGATGGTGGCATTACCGAAGAAGTCGGTATTAGGAACGAAACGGAGGCGTTCGTTTGTTGTCGCTGTCAACAATGTAGTGTTGCTATTATTAACGTCTACCCAGTTTACGCCACTATCAACGGAATATTGCCAGAGACCATTACTATTATCAATTTGAGTAATAGCTACTCCGCTACTAGCTCCTCCATCAGCATCGGTAACTGCAGCAGCAATAATATCCGCGACGGGAGTACCAGCATTATTAATCTCGTTTTCGTTGATAGTAGTTAGGGCGATATCTCCTGGGTCTGTTAGCACTGGTGCATCGTTTAATGCTTCTACTGCCACAGAGATAGTACCTGTTTGAGTAGCAGTATCATTATTTGCTGTTTCAGTTGCTGTCGCTGTAACTGTTAAGTCAAAACTAAATATTGTTCCTGTATCTCGGTCTCCAGGAGGCGAGAGGGTTAAGTTTGCTAATTCCTCTGGAGTCAAGACCCAACTGCCATTACCTTGATCTGTTCCTGCTGAGAGAGTTGCTCCATCTGGCACTCCGGAAATAGCAATAGATAGAGTTTCGGAACCGCTAGAATCGACTAAACTAGCAGTGATACCGAGAGGTAGATCGTCTTGGTCTGTACCTGATACAGTGGGTGTGGATACTGCTAAATTTGGAGTATCTGCAACAGGAGTAACATTAATAGTTACATTTGCTGTATCTGTTAACCCTTCGCTGTCGGCAACAGTGTAAGTGAAACTTTCTGAACCACTGAAATTATCATTCGGTGTATAAATGAAACTATCTGCTGTTTCTTCTAAAGTACCATTTTGGATATTATCAGCAGCAAATTCAGTAATTGTAATTTCCTCGCCATCAGGTTCTGTGTCATTTGCCAACAACTCAGACTTATCAATAGTTATAGCTGTATCTTCGTTGGTTTCAAATTCATCATCCTCAGCAATAGGAGAGTTATTCAGAGGACTCACCTCTACAGCAATAACTCCTGAGTCCGAAGTAGTATCACTATTAGCTGTTTCTGTTGCCGTTGCTGTAACTGTTAATTCAAAGTTTAATACTTCTGTTTGTTCTGCTTGAGAAGGTGTAAGGGTTAAATTTTCCAGTTCCTCTAAAGTTAATACCCAAGTACCATTACCTTGGTCTGTTCCTGCTGAGAGGGTTGCTCCATCTGGCACTCCGGAAATAGTAATAGATAGAGTTTCGGAACCGCTTGTATCAAATAAACTAGCAGTAATATCTAGAGATATTTCTTCATCTTGGTTACCTGAAACAGAAGATGTGGATACTGCTAAGTTGGGAGTATCAGCAACGGGAGTAACATTAATAGTCACATTTGCTGTATTGCTTAACCCTTTGCTATCGGCAACAGTATAAGTGAAACTTTCTGAACCACTAAAGTTTTCATCAGGGGTGTAAATGAAACTGTCTTCGGTTTCTTCTAACGTACCATTTTGGATATTATCAGCAAATTCAGTAATTGTAATTTCGTCGCCATCAGGGTCTGTATCATTTGCCAACAACTCAGACCGATCGATAGTTATCGCTGTATCTTCGTTGGTTTCAAATTCATCATCATTTGCTTCTGGAGCAGTGTTGCCAGGTTCAATATCAATATTTAATAACCCACTGGTAGTACCACCGTCTTGGTCAGTAACAACATAACTAAATGTATCTGTACCAACTTCTTCTCCTTGGTAAGTGAGACTACCTTGGTTGATATCTTTTTGAGTAAAAGTATCTGTTAGTTCCAAAGTAGCGTTGTCTAGTTGAATTTCTCCACTGGTTGGCAGTTCAGTAAGTTCATAAATTAGAGTTTCTGCACCAGCATCAGTATCAGGATCTTCTGCTAGTAGATTTTCGTTAGTAATTTCTCCCTGTACTTGTTCATCAACACTCAAATTATTGCTAGTAACCGTTGGTGGTACGTTAACTCGAATTTCAAATGTGTCTGTAGTTTCTCCCCCTACCTGATCTGAGACGCTGAAACTAAAGGAATCATTTTCGGTATCATTAGTATCGTGTTCGTAAGTAAGTAACCCTTGCTCAATATCCTCCTGAGTAAAACTGGTGAAACTTCCTCCATCAATTAGCAAGTTACCACGAGTTGGCAATTCTGTAACTGTATAAATTAAAGTAGTGTTACTGTCATCAGTTGTTTCTAAGAGAGTATTATCTATTATTCCTGTCTCTTCTGTATTTACTACCAATTCGTTATTTGTTGCCACCAATGGTAAGTCATTGATACTTATATCAATTAAAGCAGTATCAGTTTGAGCATCCCCCTCTCCTGTATTACCTTGGTCATTTACAGAGATACTGATAGAATCACTACCTGAGTTATTACCGGTATAAGTGAGGGTGCTAATAGCTTGGTTAATATTATCTAAATTCCCTGTAAATACTATTTCAGCATCTGCTTGACCATCACCAGTTGTAAAGGTGAGACCAGAAGTAGAATTAAGGGTGAGGTTACTGTCAATAGTTTGGGAATTTGTGGTTTCCAGACTAACTTCTAGGTCTCCATCACCTGCGTCAGGATCTGTTACCTGAATACCAACAATATCTAATTGTTCCCCTTCATTAACCAGTTGTTGGTCGTCAGGAACTGTAATTTCTGGCGGGTCGTTAACATTGATCAAGTTGATCGTAAATGACCTGGTTATATTTTCTCCCGCATTATCAAAGCTTCTGACTTGGATATCATAGGTTTCTTGTTCCTCAAAGTCTAGGTCTGCTCCCTCTCCTACAACTAACCGATCCTCATCAAGAGCAAACCGTCCATCAGCATTATCAATTAATCTATATTCATGGAAATCGTCCACATCTGGGTCTTCTGTGGTAAATGTACCAACAACTGTACCTGCTTCACTGTTTTCTTCCACACTGTCGTTATCTAACAGAATGTCAGTGGGAGGTTCATTCAGAGAAGGTGGTGTCACTTCATCTGGATCGGGGGTTATTGGTGGTGCTGTGGTTGCGGGTGGGTCAGTTACTGGTGGGTCAGTTACTGGTGGGTCGGTTACTGGTGGGTCAGTTACTGGTGGGTCGGTTACTGGTGGGTCGGTTACTGGTGGGTCGGTTACTGGTGGGTCAGTTACGGGTGGGTCAGTTACTGGTGGATCGGTTACTGGTGGTTCTGTTACGGGTGGGTCAGTTACGGGTGGGTCAGTTACGGGTGGGTCAGTTACGGGTGGATCGGTTACTGGTGGTTCTGTATTAACTGGTTCTGGGAAGAAATTATTAGGGTTGAGAGTGGTACTATCAACTCCAATTAAAATAGCTAAAGTCTCACCGTTGGCATTCCGAATAATAGTGTCACTACCCTCATCAGATATTTCTAAGTCTTCAAACGTTAGACCTCCTTCCAAACTAATCAAGTCTTCAGCAGTATTAAAGTCAGTAATAGTATATAAATTATCAGATTCCTCAAAATCTACAACAACGAAACTATCTTCACCCTCTCCACCAGTCAGAGTATCATCACCTCGACCACCTATCAATAGATCGTCACCCTGACCACCATCAAGAGAATCATTTCCCCTACCCCCAGAGAGGAAATCATTTCCTTCCCCACCATCAAGGGTATCGTTTTCTCGTTCCCCATTGAGAGTGTCACTACCTTCACCTCCTAATAACAAGTCATCGTCTTTACCTCCAGATAAAGAGTCATCCCCTGTACCACCATCAAGAGTATCATTACCTTGGTTTCCCGCTAAAGAATCATTATCTTCATCTCCTGAAATACTATCGGCATCTTCACCACCACTGATTAGATCCAAACCTAGGCCACCAGACATAATATCATTACCTGCTTGACCAAGAAGCGTGTCATTCCCAGCATCGCCGACTACAGTATCATCACCAATATCTCCTGAAACAAAGTCGTTGTCTTCTCCTCCTGCTACATCATCATTTTCTTTACCACCATAAATAATGTCTCTACCTTCTCCCCCTCGGACTGTATCTGAGTCGCGATCACCAAATACTGTATCATTCCCAGCATCACCTAAAACAGAGTCAGCATCTCTGCCACCCCGTAGACTGTCATCTCCTGCACCACCGCTAATAGTATCATTACCCCGGTTGCCGTTAATTTGGTCGTTGCCGTCTTGGCCAAGTAGAGAGTCACTTTCTTCTTGGCCAAATACAGTATCATTTCCACCAAGTGCGGAAAACGTGTCGCTGAAGGCGCTGCCAAATACTAGATCGTCTCCCTCAGTGCCCACTGCTTCTCCCCCTGGAAGTAAAATCCCTCCTCCTGGTGCTGTGGGTAAAGGAGTTGGTGTTACCACAGGTGGTGCTGTCGTAGGTGGTGGTGTTGTAACTGGTGGTGCTGTTGTAGGTGGTGCTGTTGTGACTGGTGGTGCTGTTGTAGGTGGTGCTGTTGTGACTGGTGGTTCTGTAATTACTACAAAGCTGCCAGATCCATCAAAGAAACCTACTAGAGTACCTATTTGAACTATCTCGTTGCCATCTGGAGTTGTGGGTACTGGGGTTGTAACTGGTGGTGCTGTTGTAACTGGTGGTGCTGTTGTTGCTGGTGGTGCTG
>NZ_JBNHEP010000009.1:0-19023 GCF_050015995.1 Dapis brunnea BLCC-M229
CCTATTGCCACATACGCAATAGAAGCAAATACCTCAATCTCAGAGTGAGCAAAAAATTTATATTATAGCGCTACTTGAATCGGGAATAGGGAACAATTAACTGGGAACAGTTGACTATCAAAAGGTTTCAGGATTTAGAAATGTCCTAACCTATTTGCGTAGTGCTATACCACATACCCAATAGAAGTATCGACTACCTAAATTTCAGAGTGAGCAAAAATTCCTATGTAGAATATTTCTACAAAAATATTCAGGTAAGTAAACAGACAAGATTCAACCAAGGTAGAACATCAACAAGTAAATTATCCAAACTACTTTGTAGCTTGAAAAAGGGTTTGGAGACCAAACCCCTACGGACTAATCCTCTTCAAAAAAAAGTGATTCAAAAAGTTAACCATTCACAAGAAATAATCCCATCAATAAAATCATCTGATAAAGCAACAAAATCAGAATAAGTAATTAACTTAATACTTTGGCGATCGCCCTTCGACAACAAACTTTCTAAAGGTCTTCTATCTCTAGGAAATACACTATCCCACAAATAAAACATTAACTTATTTTCTATAGATTCTTTAGTAACTTGATTATTCTCCGACTTCAAAAACCAAACACCAATTTGTTTATCTTCGATGCGACGAATCACTTGATGATTAACCTTAATAAAATCATTTAGCTTATTCACGAAATCCAACCATTTTTCCTCCCTACCTTCGATCACTATATCCTTAATTTTTTCTCTTCCATAACCAGGTACATCCACATATTCCCAATCCCATCTCCGCTTAAAGGCACTATCCAAATAATATATAGACTCGTCTGAAGTATTAATCGTAGCAATAATTGATAAATTTATAGGAATGGAAATTCTCTGAGTTGTCAAATTTTCTAATACTCGTAAACCATCTTGGTTATCATTTATTTCCAGCTTCATTTTTGTCATCTGACAAAACACATCAAAATTACTTCCATCCACCTGTATATTTTTATCAGTTGTTTGAGCATCATATCCCATCGCCCTCAACAAAGCGACTATTTCTAACTCTGATAAATTAACATCATAAGTTGACCAATTATCTATTTCTCTATCTAACAATTGAAAAATCGAACCAAAAATAGCAGCAGCATTTCCTCTATTTAATTCATCAATTACCAAAAGTACATTTTTGTTACTACCATCAATTAAATATTTATATGCTAACCCTAATACTCGGATAAAATGACCGGGATAAAACTTATAAATAACAGCACCACCTGCAGTAGTTTGTGGCAATAATTTCCCCAAAAAATCTGAATATGTATATTCAGGGTGAAAGACAGTTTTAATTGTATTTTCTAAGGATTTCGTTTGCTCATTCCATTGAAGTTGTAAGGAATTATTTGCTATCTCCCGTATTTTATAACTTTTACCTGTACCTGGGCTACCAAATATAATTTTTTGAATAGGTTTAATTGTTTGAATTATTTCTGACATAGATTTTTTTATTAGTCTACTTTCAAAGATAAAGTACAAGCTATTTCCCAACAAATTTTCCATTTAACTAAACAAAATCATCAGATTGCTAATCTTTCGGAATTCTGTTTTTTGTGCTTTTTTACTTAGCTCTTAATGCTACTATAGAAGCTATCAATTCAGGAAGAAATGGTACAGGTTTTCCTGATTTGCCACAAAAATTTGTAAACTTGCACATAAAAGTAAAAAATTAGCAGACTACATATAGCAATCCTATTTTATTCGTGTCAAAAATCTTGCCACTTTTTGGAAATAGGTATGGAGGTAATAGGGAACGGGTAAGAGTTTCGGAGTTTATTTCTAGTTTTTGAATTGTTACAACCTATTTAGGATTACTATAGGTATAGCAATCAGGAATCAAATGTGAGAATTGAAGTATTTATTAAAAGAATTATAAAGAATAGAGTATAGCAGTTATCTTATTCATTTATATACATTTTTTCCTTCTTCTCTGTTCCCTGTTCCCTATTCCCTGTTCCCTAAAAATCTCCAATATCTCACAACTTAAATCATATTGCTATACTTTAGTCATAGATATTCAAACAACAATTAACTCTACTGTAGTAGTTACAGAAGAAGGAACAAAATATACACAACAAATAACTAAAATTACTGGAAGTATGACACAAATTTTTGTAGATGTTGCATAATCAATGGAATAAATCGTTAATAACAGCACAAAAATTGCTTTAAAATCTAAAAACAACCAACTGCTACTTAACCAGTAACGAATAATATAGATACTTTAAATAGGAGAAAGCGCAACAAATTATTCAAGGAGTTTAACAAACAAAAATACAGAGGACAAAATTGAATGAAGCAGTATCAAAGTTAAAAGTAATTAAGGTGTGTTGAATAAGTATTATAGGTGAGGGTATGAGTCAGGAGAAATATAAATTACATAGCATATAGTTGGAAGAATTTCACCTTAATTTTTCTGCTCTTGTCTGCTAAAAATCCTCACATTCTCAGCGATGGGAAGCAAAAAGCTTGTAGTTTTTTCACATAAAAAAGGCTAAAGTTTTTATATATAAATGCTTTTGGATTTAATCAAAAAGCCCTAATTATTTATAGCAATTCCCATATCTGAATAGGGAGTAGGAAGTATTAATTTGGGAAACAGGGAATAGGGGTGCGACACTCTAATTAATTTATAGATACAGCAATCCTAAATTTAGTCGTTTAAATAGGGCATTTAAACCTTCTTCCCAAAAATTTTTTCAGAGCATTTCATAGGAAAAAGGTAATAGTTGTAGGCGACAGCCTCGCCCTAGCAATAGGCTAATTGTTGACTCCTATTTTAAATAGGATTGCCATACCAAAAATTAAAAATTTATCCTATACCAAAGGCTGTCGCATGGGAGTACGACCGTAAGGATGCCCTTTATAACTAATTACAATTTGATTAGCTAACCATAAATCCAAACAACGACGCATTAATAAGTAGCGATCGCGCCACAGCTCGTGGCACTTTGCTGTAGATGGACAGTCAATCATCATTACTACTCTAGAGCCAACTAACTCTCGCTTTACTTGACAACTGTCTAAGTTTATAGGACTATGAGCATGAAACCGCTTAATTGCTATAGATTCTATATTAGTCATTGCTATTTTAAGTGAATTCTAAAATAAATATAAAAAATTTTGAGTATCATGTAAAGCATAAATCCGTCTAGATTCTTAATTTCTAATTTTATTTCTGTTACAACAGATACTATTTATTAATTAAAAATTAAAAAGTTAAATTATTGCTTTAATAATAATTTTATAGAACCCATTTGATAGCTATATAATTATGGTAGTCAAGTCTTTTCGCACATCAATTTTGAGGAAAAATCATCATCTCAAGGAGTGTTGAATTTTTTGTATTATTTCTCCCCACATCTTCCTTCTTCTCTCTTCCCTCTTACCTCTTACCTCCTGTCTCCTGTCTCCTGTCTCCTGTCTCCTGACTCCTTGCTAAATTTATGAAGATACCTTCAGGGGTTCTATAAATATTTGCGCTACAGACCCTTTGCAGTTTTAGTTCCATTCCGAATAATTAAACCTGCAACTACTATGAAAAATAATTGACAAATACTGAAAAAAGTGACGATAAATCCAAACACCTGTTTTTTGTCAACGCTGTCCTATATATGTATATATGTAGATATATAGAGACAATCAAATTGTCCCTAAAGCTGAACTAAACATCAACCGCATTATAGGGAGGCCAAGTGTTATCTAGCCTTGCAGTAACTAGCTCTCGTCAAGCAGAAATAGTCGAAATTGTCCTCCGTAACGGTTGGGACTATATGAAAACTCTCCTCACAGGAGGCAAAACTGGTGAACCAGACTTACCAACACCAGCAGTTCTGCGCAATATTTTTGTAGATTTAGGTCCAGTATATGTAAAACTCGGTCAGTTACTGAGTACCCGTCCAGACCTATTGCCAGCAGACTATATCGATACCTTGTCAAGTTTGCAGGCAGATGTACCACCAATATCTTGGTCTGAGGTAGAAATCTTAATTCGTCAACAACTCTCCCAACCTCTAGAAGAAATATTTAGCTACATTAATACTAAGTGTGTAGCAGCAGGTTCTATTGCCCAAACTTATAAAGCTACTTTAAAAGATGGTACGGAAGTAGCTCTGAAAGTTCAACGTCCTGGTATTGATAAAATAGTTGATAAAGATATTGCGTTGCTCAAAGGTTTAGGTGAGTTAGTCTCATTTACAGAATTTGGCAAAGACTACGATATTCTTTCTCTAGCTGAAGAATTTGCTGTAGCCTTGCGAGCCGAGCTTGATTTTACCAAAGAGGCTGGTTATACTGACGAACTACGTCGGAACCTATCTACAAGTAAGTGGTTTGAACCGAAGCAAATTATGCTTCCGAAAGTATATTGGGAGCTAACCACCCCGAAGCTTTTAGTTCTCGAATGGCTGAATGGTAAACCAATTTTATCAGCGAAGGTCAAAGGTACTAACTACAATGGCGATATAAATTCAGAAAAGCAAGCACTTTCCACCTTATTATGTCGTGCTTTCTTTCAACAATTTTATATAGACGGTTTTTTTCACGCCGACCCCCATCCAGGGAATATATTTTATTTGGAAGATGGGCGAGTTGCTTTACTAGACTGTGGAATGGTAGGTCGCCTCGATCCTCGCAGTCAACAGAATTTAACAGAATTATTATTAGCAATAGTTGATTTAGATGCTAAAAGATGTACTCAGCTAACTTTAGAAATGGCAGAAGTTGCTCAACGGTCAAACTTAGCTAAGTTGGAAAATGATTACAGCAAAATGCTGCGAAAATATTACAATCTTAGCTTGTCTGAAATTAATTTTTCTGAAGTATTTTATGACATCTTACAACTGTGTCGTAACAACAAAATTAAATTACCAAGTAATTTAGGTTTATATTCTAAAACTTTAGCAAATTTAGAAGGAGTCGCTCGTAGTTTTTATCCCCAAATTAATCTTTTGGATGAGATTAAACCATTAATGACTGATTTATTTCGTCGACAATTATTAGGGGATGATCCGGTGCAAACTTTATTAAGAACAGCTATTGATGTGAAGAATTTGTCTTTAGAGTCACCTCGTCAACTAGATTTATTTTTAGACAGACTTACTTCTGAAACATTAAAGTGGAATTTGACTTTAAAAGATATTGAACCCTTGCGTCGTAGTGTAGATAAGTCAGCCAATAGATTATCTTTTAGTGTGGTTGTAGGTTCGTTAATTATTGGTGCTGCTATTGTGACTGCGGGTTCTCAAGGTAGTCAGTTATCTTTGTTAAGTGAAGCTTTATTTGCAGTAGCTAGTTTTCTAGGGTTATGGTTAATTATTAGTATTCTTCGTTCTGGTCGTTGGCGGGAATAAAACAGTTATCAGTTATCGCTTTAAATGGAAAAATTCCTTACTGGTAACTGATATAATTGAATTGATGAGTCAGAATTTAAATTCTGACTGTGACTAAGTTTGAGAATTTGAAAATGTCCTAATAATATTAGGCTTGAATAATTTATGATAGTTATATTTCAATACGGTTTCCTACGGAATGCTGCGCAAACAGATCAAACCAAAACTCATAAGGTATCTATCTATAGACTAATGTACTTTTTTCCTTCTTCAAAAATCTTTAACTGAACTGTATTGAGCTATATTTCATAATCTGAACATGATATTAGGGAGAATTTGTAGACGAGTCTAAATATTCTTGATTGTCTAAATATGTTTCAATATTCTCCAGAATTTGTCTCAAATAATTTACTACCTTATCTTGAATTTTCATTAGTTCATCAGCCTCTTTCTGTTTTCCTACTTCAGCAAAAGATTTAATTCCATGAGCTAAATCATTTCTTTTAGTCTTGACTATCAATAAATCACTACTATCAATTTTTTTTTGCAGAAAATCCATATTTCTTAGCCGTTGTTTTAATCTTTTGAGAATCAATATGTCTAGAAAATAATGTCTCGATATTTGTCAAAAACATTTGTCGTGCTTGATAATATTAGGGAGAATTTGTAGATGAGTCTAAATATTCTTGATTGTCTAAATATGTTTCAATATTCTCCAGAATTTGTCTCAAATACTTGACTACTTTATTTTTAATTTCTATCAGTTCGTCAGCACTTTTATCCTTTCCTACTTCCGCAAATGATTTAATGCCATGTGCTAAATCATTTCTGTTAGTCTTGACTATTAATAAATCACTACCATCAGTTGTTTTTGCATACTCTGTTTTTGCAGAAAATCCATATTTTTTTGCTGTCTCTTTAATCAATCTACTATCAATATTTCCAGAAAATAGTTCTTCTCTGTTAAATCCAATTTTAACAATATCAAGAGATATGTCTTGAATTTGAGCAAAAATTTTATCGGGGTCTCTACGCTTCAGATTCCGTAGAACAATTTTCTTTAACTCAGGTCTAATTTTATCGAAGGAAACGCCTTGATTTTGTAGGTCATCAAATATTGCTTCAATAGCATTTTTCATTGTGGATTCTATTAAATTGTAAAGTAACAGAAAAGCACTTGCATTGATTGTTTTTGCTAACTCTGGGTCAACTTCTTTAATTTTTGTTCCTGCTTTACCTTCCATTGCTAATTTCGTTGTTCCTTGCTCCAAACTCTTGAGAAAAATAAAATATTTACTGACTTCTTTAGAGCGTTCATTAAAATCTTGAAATAATATGCTTGTCATTATTTACCTAATAGTTTATCCCTGACATATTCAATTCGCCGAACGACCTTCTTCAATGAACGACTTCCATCACTTTTTGTGTACTCTTCAAATTCCTTTGTATTGAGTAAATCATTTCCTTGATACTGAAGATTATTTTTTTCTCTCAAGGCAAGAGCAATACCTACAGAAAGAGATTCAAATTTAATTCTAGTAGTTGTTTTATCTAAATTTTTACCTGAGCGAAAACCATTAGGGAAATATTTTCTCACAAAATCTATCATTGCTTCAAATTCATGTTTCATTTCCTTTGAATTTGTTTTTTTATCTTGATTTACATTCTGCAAATATTCATTAAGGAAATCATTGATTCCTGGTATACTTTTAAAATCTTGATAATTATTTAAAAAGGCAAAAAAACGTAAGACATATTCTTGGGGTTCACGTCTATCAATAGCTGTTTTAGAAAAAGAGCAAAGCTCTCTAAATGTTGATAATTGTGATAATTCTTCAACTAAATCAGTAATTTTTCCTGGTAATATACCTCTGCGTTTCTCCATTTCATTTAACTGAATACTACCTGTATTAATTCTTTCAAAAATATCTCGTCGTGTTTCTTCATCTGCTTTTTCTGTTAGTTGAATTATCCGAATAGTAGCTCTATTGAAGCGTCTCTGACGAGGAAGAGATAAGTCTTCAAATCTAAAATCATTGAGTTTACTTAACTTTTTCAATTCACATAGTTTTAGCTCATTGTTAATAAATCTAGTTAGGGTACGAATACGTTGAGTACCATCAATAATTTCTAGCCGAGCTTCATCTTCTTGATTTTCTTCATCATTAATATCAGCAACAAATATAGGAGGTATTGGTAATCCTAAAAATACAGACTCAATAAATTTTGACTGATCTTTTTCTTCCCAAACCATCTCTCTTTGATAATCAGGTATAAATAATTCATTAGTATCGTTTTCTTCTCCTTCCATATACTTCTGAACAATAACTTCCACTGGATATTCTGTTGTTCGATAATCAACAGCTTTTTGCTTTTCCCGAATCTCAGTTTCAGCAGCTTCTTTTTGTTCGTTATTTATTTGGGATTTACTATTAGTGGCTTTTGACTTTATTGGCATATTTTTATTCTAGGTAGTTTGTTAAAGATTAAAACTACATCATAGCTTGAAATCCCTTTGAAAAACTAAATATTCAAGATAGTTAGAGATTATTATAATATTTAATTAAAAATTCCCAGAACTTAGTTGGTATATTAATAAGCCATAAATCCCTAAAGAACAAAGATCAACAATAAATTTTCAACTAGTTATTCGAGCTATTAATTTTTGGTTAAGTTTGTTTAAACTTTTAGAATAAAATTTTATATTAAATTTAATAAACCTTAAAATTATCACTGTGTAGCGGCCTGTTAAAGTAGCGAGATATCCCACTATTTCAGTCTGTTTGACCGTACTTGATCTGATACTAAATCACAAAAATACTAAATATTCAGTCAAAAATATATCTCTTTTCCGAAATTTGATTAGCTAAACTTGATATATATAAGTAATAGCCTATATAGCTGTTCAAGTTTCCTCTTTCAATCTTGAGTTAAGCAAAAATTCCTAAAAGAGTCTATCAAAAATAATCTGTTTTTTTAGAGAATGTTTTGCATAAAAAATTATATACCCATCAACCCATCCTGCCCTTCTTATTGAGTATTCCTACCCTTGTTAAAAGAGCATGAGACCATATCAATAAATACTTTCTCCCACTTCTTTCAACTCAGGGTAATTATTACTTCAAGTAATTGAGATTTTTGGCCTGCTAATCAAGCAACCTGAATTTACAAGGCAAAAGTAAGTAAGTAGACAAAATTATTTGTATATCTACTACTCAGGTATATTTTCTGTTCCCTCTCTTGCTAACCATTTGCGACGCGGGGTCCCACCACTGTTCCCTACATCTAATATGAGTTAAATTAATTTTACCCAGGTACTTAGTATGACTATTTTTTTCTTAAAAAAACTCAGTTTTATTGCCTTGATACCTGTATGTTTAACTGTATTTTTTGAGTATCCTTCTTTCTCAAAAAACTATACTCAAAATCAAAAATTTTCAGCCAATGAAAATAAGATATTGAAACTTAACAAACCTCCTGTTAAACATAAAAATCAATATTCCAACACATATATTAGAAATGGAATGGAAGTATCTGAAGATGGCTGTATTATCAAAAGTTTAAGATTAAGAAATGGCATGAATCTCAAAATCAAACAAAACTGTAATTAGGGTGGGCTGAATAAATCTATAACTCATATATTAAGAGATTTAATACCATTTATCATGCATGAATGCTTTATTTCACAACAACTAACTTTATACTCGGCATTGCACAATCAGGAAAGAATTATCCGAAAATAGATATTTTTGGATAATTCTTTCCTTAATATATGTACAGTTGATAATCTATTATCATTCTTTAATATGCAACCCCTTATACTCAGCTAATTTTTGCTTAACACCTAGCACCTACCAAATTTTTCCAGGATATATAGCAAACTTTTTGAGATGCTTAATGCTTACATAAAAATTCAAATAATAATAGTTCATAAAATCAAAATATAATATAGTAATGGTATTGTCATCATATCAAACTTTATTCAAAACAAGTTTTCAGATATGATTCCTGATTGCTATAGTAAATTTAAGCAAGGAATAAATTTTTCAGCATTGAAAAAAAATTAAGTATGGTATTTCCCTGAAAAATTTATATATGCTTGATTGATTTTATAGCTTTATAGCGGTTTTTATGCTAATAAACTACATTTCCCATTTGCCGACTATAAAAGTCAGACAAGAAAAGGAAAAATAAAAAAGCTAATGACTGATGATTACGATCTAAATTATTATCTTTAAAACTGAGAAATTAGTACTAAATAATCCCCGGGCTATTTCATTTTAATTTATGACTTTTTGTGCATTAACGAAAATATGCCTTTTCAAAGATTGAAAATTATATCAATCAATCTCTAAAAGCAAGTAAAATCGTCACTTGATTCTAGAATGAAATAGCCCTGTAAATAATCCAATCAGTCACATTTCATCCAGAGTACATACTAGAATAGAAATTTTTGTTCCTTTCCATTCGAGAATTAATCAAGCTAAGTTTTTATTAATTTCATTACACCAGTTTAAATTGCTGCAAAGAAAAGTTAAATTAAAAACTAAGAGAATGTTTGTAAAAGGAATATTAAATCTAAGCTTAGGCTGGGTTAGACGACAATACTTATGAGTCGCTACCCAAACTCTTAACTGGGAGCCGTAACCCACCGAACATACCGAATATTAAACCAATACGCTGTCTTAATATTTACTTGTGCATTCACTCTCTAAGATATTATCAAAAGTAATATTTAGATAGTCAGATTACTCAATTTATCAATTAAATATTGCCTTATTTTTGTGAAAAACGAGGTAAAATTTCGACAAAAGTTGACAAATAAATAATGCCCTAATTGTGGTAACAGAACAAGGAAGAAAAAACTTAACAACAGAATTTATAAATGTATTTACTCTAGTGATGAGAACTCAACACATATTGTTCTAGTAGCAGTAATTCTAATACCACCCAAAATATTGTTACATTAGCTTAAGTTTGGTAGGAGACCCTTCAGAGTGGTGACCTAGTAGTGTAGGCTTTGTAATAAATACCAAGTCAAACTGAAAAGTAGGTGCTGCTATAGTCTTTTGACAAAGGTATAATTGTCAAAGCTAACTTTTAAGTTTAAGAATATATCAACCACTCTGGGAATTCAAATCGATTTAATTCTGGCATTTATTTAGATTGTTTTTCATCCCTTAGTCAAAACAGACTGGCTTTGAAACTCCCGAAAAATTTTAGCTAATTAGTCGAGAAGTCTCACGCCATATTTGAAAAATTGGTGTCTTGGAATAGGTGGTAAATTAATGTGACTCAATGTCACATTAATTTACAAATATTATTCTTTTGCTCAAAAATAAAATTGATGTTATTATATTAAAGATACTTGGATAGAAACAATTCCTGAGTATTTTAACTGTCAAAGCTTTACCGTTAGGTCGTCTGCAGCACTTAAATGCTGGATAGTAAAACAATAGCGGTAAATCCCCAAAATACCAGCCAAGATTTCTCTAATTGTGGCGAAAAAGTCCCCAAAGAATTATTCAGATAGAATTCATTTTTGTCCCCATTGTCCCATTTTTATCGACCGCGATCTAATATGTGGTAATAAATATAAAAAAATAGGGCGGTAGGATATTCCGTCCTCAAAGCTAGTGGAGTCTGATGCTGTATTCAGGACTGCGAAACGAGAACCCCACATTACACCTAATTGTTAGTGTGGGAGTATGTCACGTAAAGTAATTTAACTTTGACACTCCACGGAATAAATCCGCGTTAATTCGTATTTAGGAGTTGTAAATCGCGTTAAAACTACGATTTTCACACTGATCGAAATAACCAAATTGCTAGTACCATACCTTAGTACGTATACAGGATAAGTCAACTTGGCGGTGTCAATTGCCACTAATATCTGCGCTCAACAGACCATTGAGGCTACTTTTTAAGTTATTACTTAATAATAACACATTTTTTGACTACGGATTAAAATCCGTCGAGTCGTTTCCATCCAGCCCTTAAAACTGCCTGGTTTCTCACTTACCGAAATTCTACGATGACACAAACACCACCACCTCGTCCCCCTGCTCCACCACCACCAGGAGGCCGTGGTTTACCACCTCGTCCACCTGCTCCACCCTCTCCTCCAGGAGTAAGAAAACAACCAAAAACCCCGCCAAAACCTTCTAATCCTCCACCATCCTCAGCCCCAGTTTCTCAACAAACGATTCCTCCCACGGAAACTGCATCAGCCCAGCCACCAACTCCTTTAGGTCCAGAACTTGCACCCGGACAAGTAACATTAACAGAAATTGTCCGGCGGGCTGAACAAGAAGGAATTTCAGATATTCACTTGGGTGTAAATGAAATACCAAGATTTCGTAAGCGTGGCGACCTCATACCAATCGATTATCCAGAGACTGACTTAGGCACTTTTATGAGTTGGCTACGGGAAATTATGAAGGATGAGGAAATTCGGACATTCCAGGAAAATCTAGACTTTGACGGTGCGGCTGACCTAGGTTTTGTCCGAATACGGATTAGCTTGTTTGATTCTCTTGCTGGTCCAGCTATGGTATTACGACTGATTGGTGCAAAAATTCTGAAGATGGAACAACTTAGGTTGCCAGAAGTTTTTAAGAAAGTTTGCCACTACCATAAAGGATTACTTTTGGTGACAGGGCCAACAGGTTCTGGTAAGTCCACTACCATGGCAGCGATGATTGATTATATGAATGATACTTTTCCTTATCATGTCATCACGATTGAAGACCCTGTAGAATTTGTCCATGAAAGCCGGAAATGTTTGATCAAGCACCGGGAGGTAGGTAGACATACCCTGAAATTCTTCAACGCTCTCAAAGGAGCCCTCCGTCAAGACCCTGACCTGATGTTAGTGGGAGAAATTCGGGATAAGGAAACGGTGGGAATTGCCATTAAAGCAGCATCTACAGGACACTTAGTGATGGGAACTTTGCACACTAACAGTGCAATTAAAACTATCACTCGTATTCTTGATATGTTTTCTGCCGAAGAACAGCCGGCAATTAAATTGGCTCTTTCAGAAATTCTGGTAGCAGTTATTGCTCAGTTGTTGTGTAAGACTACTGATGGTAAGCGAGCAGCTTTCCATGACATTTTGATTAATACTGATGTAGTTAAGGAATATATTCTCAAAGACCAGTATGAAGACATAAACCAAATTATGCTCAAAGATACTTATGAAGGTATGACTACTATGAATAGGTCTTTGTACGATCTTTACCAAGAAGGTAGAATTACTGAAGAAATAGCAATCGATCAATCACCTTCCCCGAACGAAATGGCTCAAATGCTACGGGGCAGAATTTAAAAAGATTATTAAATTTTCAATTTCAAGTTTTCTAGATCGACTAAAGTGTAAATTAATAATAGAAACTAAATAATTAGGAAAAATTGGACACGCTCTAGCTCACTAGATAAAAAGTGTGACAACTTTTAAGTTCTTGCTAAAATAATACAAACCCAGCCCAAATTCGAGCTAATTAAATTAAATTGAAGGCTTGAAGTCCTGTACAAAATATGAAGCTTGTCTATAAATAGGTCAAACTTCGGTTGTGATAAATTTGGGTAAGTTCAGCAGATATCTTAACTAGGCTAGCTTCAATCTCATACTCAAAAGTTTGCAGTCGATCTTAAATTTATTTTCTTGAAGCCAACTAATCCAGAATTCCCCGAGTTATTCAAAGGTATCGCCTTGTTTACACCTGGGGGAGATTTAATTTATTGCATAGACCCAAGCAAAAAAAATAGATGGCATCTACACCTATGTGTAGAGCTACAAGAAATATTGGGACTATCTGAACCACCCCATTTCTTAATACCTGGATACACTGCAACTATTGATAAATGGCTAGACCCTCACACTCAGCAAGTCCAAGTTTTTGCCGAAGCTTATGCGCCAGTCTTAAGATACCAAGCATTGCTTAATGCAATTTTTCATACTGGTGAGATGATTTGGCAATCAGCTCCATGGTCAGAGGAATTTTGTAATCCAATGGTAATTGCTACTTATTATGACCGGTTTCCTCAACTTTGGGAAAATCATGACCTTGTTGTGTGTCTTGATCGACAAGAGTTTAATCTGGATTCTATCCCAGAGGAAATCTCAACCTCAACTATTGATTCACAACCAGAAGTGGAAGGCTATGTTCTCCGCTTATTTGTATCAGGTAAAAGTGTTGCTACTGAGCGGACTCTTCAGAGTCTTCACCAAATATTAGAAACATCTCTTTCTCTTCCTTACACTTTAAAAGTAATAGATGTCTTTCAACATCCGGAACAGGCTGAAGTAGATTTAATTACTGCTACTCCTACTTTGATTAGAGTTTGGCCTCTACCTGTCCGTAGAATTGTTGGGGAATTTGATAATGTGGAAACAATTCTCAAGTTGTTAGAAACTACCAATCGAGATTCTAAAATTTAGATTTTTTGGCGTTGGTAAATTCAAAGATGAATCAGGCAGGAACAGGTACATCTCCAAACTTGAGATAATGAATTAAAAGTCTGATGGAATGCTTCAGCATCTCTACAGAGCAAGGAATAGCACAATGTTTTGCGGTGCAGTCGAGCTAAGTAGTGTCGTAAACGAGTATTTTCTCCTTCTACCCTCGTCATGTAGGTCTTACTGATAATTTGGTCTTGCGACCGAATAAATACTTTATAAACAGGATTTCCATCACTGAAGAACGAAATAGCATTGCCAACAAGCGTTAGCGAAGCTTTGCGTTAGCAATCGCTTGCCAGAGCCAAATAGAAAGTTTCAGCACTACGGTTTCCGATAACCCAACCGAGAATTCCTGGCCGAAAGTGGTCTACCACTGCTCCATTTCCAAACTTTATTTTTTTTTTGAGACAAAAGTTTGTAACTCATACATATCTCCAACTTCTGGGATTACTTCGCAAGTCTAAGGCATCAGGTAAAAGTTTTGGCGTTGCATATTTCCGGGATGAATTAGTGTGGTCCGTGTGGTCCGTGTGGTCTGTGTGGCGGGAATTGCATCATTTGCCTTCTAGAATTATTTTTTTAGAGAAAGAGGGAGTAAAAGATAAGGATTCATCCCGTTATTCAGCAACGCCAGAAAAAAAGATAATTTCCGAGCTAAAAAATCGTATTGAAGCCATTCATTCTGACTCCTGACTCCTAAAAAATAGTCTAGTCATTTTTAGCAAACATTTATCAAATTGGTATAAAATACTGGGCAACTTTATTTCTGACTTTTTACTTTTGAGTTGAATAAAAATGGAACTTTGGGATATTGCTGCTATTGACCAACACGCTCATAACTTGTTGCAACCAGAAGCGATCGCTTGTTATCCTTATGCTGCTGCTTTTACGGAAGCTCATCATCCCGATATGATTAATTATCATGCCTGTCATACCCTATTTTATCGTCGAAGTTTACGGGATATGGCAGACTTATTAAAGTGTGAACTGCAAGAGTCAGAAATATTAGCTAAACGAGATAATGTAGGCTTAGAAAATTTAACCAAAACTTGTTTTAAAGCTGCCAACCTTGACACAATTTTGTTAGATGATGGTTTTCTCCCAGAGGAAATTTTACCTTGGCAATGGCATCAACAATTTGTAGGGGTAAAACGATTATTAAGAATAGAAGACCTCGCCCAAAATCTCATTCCTCAAGTAAATAGTTTTGCCGAATTTTGGGAAAGATTTAGAGTAGAAATAGACCCCCAGCGCCAGAAGTAGTTGGTTTTAAAAGTATTGCAGCTTATCGGACAGGTTTAGAGATTCAACCTGTAAATATAGAATTAGCAAAATCTCAATTTAATACTATTAAAAAAACAACAGGAGAAAAACCACCGCGTCTGAGCGATAAGTCTTTAATTGACTTTTTAGTAATTCAGACATTAGAAGTAGCTGCAAAACATAAAATACCGATCCAATTTCATACAGGATTTGGCGATCCAGATTTAGATTTACGTTTATCAAATCCTTTACATTTGCGTTTTTTATTAGAAGATAATCGCTTTCATAATGCTCCCATTATTTTATTACACGCTTCCTATCCTTATACCCGTGAAGCTGGTTATTTAGCATCAGTTTATCCTAATGTTTATATAGGCTTTGGTCTAGCGATACCCTCCTTAAGTGTGGCTGGAATGAGATATGTAATCAGACAATTAATGGAATTAACGCCTATTAGTAAATTGATGTATTCTTCCGATGCTCATTTGATTCCTGATTTGTATTATTTAGGTGCTAAGTGGGGGCGAAAAGTTTTAGGAGAAGTGTTAGACGAATCAGTGAAAGATGGAGATTTAACTGTTAACGAAGCTGAGGAAATAGCTGTGGATATTTTACATCGAAATGCTTGTAATATTTATCAATTAGATATGTAGTAATATTATGTGTCGTGTATTGTAATTATTATTTTTGTTATTGAAGATGGGAGTGGGATTATCTTGCTCCCTTCTTTAATTGATACTGGAGGGCAAATCCAATTATCAAGTTTCTTAACTAACTTAAGGCAATTAGGAAGTAATTTATAAATGGTAGAAAAATATGTACAAGTATTATCAAATTTGGCTTTAATGAATTTTTGACTTAAATTACCTAAGAGAAGATAGTTAACTGCCTAAAATTCTCTACAGCTTCTTAGGTGAAAGGATATCTTAAGAATTAATAAAACTCCCGATTATATTTCTGAGGCAAGAAATAAAATCAGAGAAAGATAATTGCAGGGTAAAAAAAGTAAAAAAATGAGGTAATCAAATGTTTAAAGACAACTACAAGATTTATTCATTCAACAAAAAAAGGTTTGGTTCGTTTTATACCTTTAACTGTTGCTGCTTGCTATACTTTCTTGTCTGCGGTTTCTGCTCATGCTGGGGGTCCTTTGAAAGGAAGGGTAGTTGATATCTTTGAGTGTAGAGAAACAAAAGGTGTTTTGAAGGGCCATGACTTAGCTGTTCCTAGAGTATATGGTGGCGGTGATGGTGTAAGCACTTTTGTCATTTACTCTACTTATCCAGGTCATGGTCTTAACCGAAGAGAGTTTTTACAGATGGCTAAAGATAGCATGGCGAATAAGACAAATCTAGACTTCTACTGGAGTGAGAATAAAGGTAGTGGTGTTTGTGGAGTTACAACACCTTCTCGTTATCATTTCTTGCAAGATATGCGCTAGAGTTCTAGATAACTTGAGTATAATTTATACAAGGGAAGTAGGTTGGGTTGAGGCAACGAAACCCAACATAAGCACGACGTATTGAAGTTAGGACATCCTACTATTAATATTCTGGTGTTTTTTTCAACCAAAATATATTCCCTTAACTAAAAAAAACCTACTACCATAAAAATTTTTGTTGGGTTGCGCTGTCGCTTAACCCAACCTACAACTATTCCCTTCTTTTTCCTTCTTCCCTATTCCCTACTCCCTATTCCCTATTCCCTTCTTCCTACAATAAATCCTTAAACTTAGGATGATTAGCCAAACTCTTCAAAACCTTCTTAATATCCTGTGATCGCTCCTTTTTTACAATCAAAGTCACATTCCCATCCCTCACAACAACAACATCCTCCAAACCAATAGTTACAATAGCATCATCATCACTAGAGGCATAAAAAATCGACCCCTCAGTATCCAACCCCAAATGATTAGCCAACTCCACATTCAAATTATCACCCTTAACCAAACGTTCCAAAGCATTCCAGTCACCCAAATCATCCCAACCAAAAGCCACAGGCAACACAAAAGCCTTATCAGTCTTCTCCATCACCACATAATCAATACTCTTCTTCTCCAACTGAGAATAACCCTCAGCACCCATCGCCTCCAAAACACTCATCATAGTCGGCGCATACTTTCGTAACTCAGCCAACATCACCCCTACCCTGAACACAAAAATACCGCCATTCCAACTAAAGCGCCCCGTTGCCAGAAACTCCTCAGCCTTCTCTCGGTTGGGCTTTTCCGTAAATTGGGCCACTTGATAAGCATCAAACCCACCAAAATTTCCTGCCTCTTTTCCCTGTTCAATGTATCCATAGCCAGTAGAAGGGAAAGAGGGTTTCACGCCCAGGGTAACAATAGCCTCCTGGTTAGTAGCCAATTCGACAGCTGCCTCCAGAGTCTTCTGGAATATTTCCGGTTCCCCGATCCAATGGTCAGCGGGAAAAAATCCTACAACTGCATCTTCCCCATAACGGCGTGCCGTTTCTATTGCTGTCCAGGCAACAGCAGGGGCAGTATCCCTTCCTTCCGGTTCCGCCAAAATATTTTCCTGTGGCATCTGCGGTAACTGTTGTGCCACACCTTCGGCCAACATTGCCGAAGTCACAACCCATAAACCATCCCAATCGTCAGATAATGGGAGTAGTCTCTCTGCTGTTGCTTGTAACAAGCTTTTACCAGTACCATCAAGAGAGATAAACTGTTTGGGCCGATGTTTACGACTCAGAGGCCAAAAACGTTCTCCTTTACCACCAGCAAGAATAACAGGTATCATCGGATTCTAGATTACTTAATAGACTTGGATAATTCCATCTTAAGTTCTCATTGCCAGTTTCTCCCAAATTTTCCAACTATAGCAGTGAGATTTTTGTGGAAATAGGGTCTGAAACTACAACGTCTTAGTTTAAGTAATCATCTTACTTTTGAATTAGGATTTTGATTTTTGGATTGTTAATGAATAATACTTCTTCTACTAACTCCGGAGCTATCCTACTAAAGTAGTAATAAAGTACAGGACTTACGCAGGGGTACTATATATAGATTGCAAAAACTGTAGCAGTATAGTTTTTAACACTACATACATGGTATCTGCGTAAGTCCTAAAAGTAGTAATTATGAGTATTTATTCTGATTATTACCAGTTTCTCCCAAATTTTCCAAATATGGCAGTGAGATTTTTGTGGAGATATGGTCTGAAACTACAACGTATTAGTTTTGAATTAGGATTTTGATTTTTGGATTGTTAATGAATAATACTCTTTCTACTAACTCCGGAGCTATCGTACTAAAGTAGTAATTATGAGTATTTATTCTGATTATTACCAGTTTCTCTCAAATGTTCCAACTATACAACTATGAGTAGTGAAATTTTTGTGGAGATATGGTCTAAAACTACAACGTCTTAGTTTGAGCAATCATCTGAGTTGGGAATTATGAATAATACTTATTTTACCAACTCCAGACCTATCCTACTAAAGTAATGATTTTGAATATTTATCTGAATTATTAGCAGTTTCTCCCAAATGTTCCAACTATACAACTATAGTAGTGAAATTTTTGTGGAGATATGGTCTGAAACTACAACGTCTTAATTTTGAATTGGGATTAGGATTTGGGAATTGTTAATCAATAATACTTATTTTACCAACTCCAGGCCTATCCTACTAAAGTAATGATTTTGAATATTTATCTGATTATTGCCAGTTTCTCCCAAATGTTCCAACTATACAACTATAGTAGTGAAATTTTTGTGGAGATATGGTCTGAAACTACAACGTCTTAATTTTGAATTGGGATTAGGATTTGGGAATTGTTAATCAATAATACTTATTTTACCAACTCCAGACCTATCCTACTAAAGTAATGATTTTGAATATTTATCTGAATTATTAGCAGTTTCTCCCAAATGTTCCAACTATACAACTATAGTAGTGAAATTTTTGTGGAG
>NZ_JBNHEP010000009.1:19123-62321 GCF_050015995.1 Dapis brunnea BLCC-M229
TTGGGATTAGGATTTGGGAATTGTTAATCAATAATACTTATTTTACCAACTCCAGGCCTATCCTACTAAAGTAATGATTTTGAATATTTATCTGATTATTGCCAGTTTCTCCCAAATGTTCCAACTATACAACTATAGTAGTGAAATTTTTGTGGAGATATGGTCTGAAACTACAACGTCTTAATTTTGAATTGGGATTAGGATTTGGGAATTGTTAATCAATAATACTTATTTTACCAACTCCAGGCCTATCCTACTAAAGTAATGATTTTGAATATTTATCTGATTATTGCCAGTTTCTCCCAAACTTTCCCACTATAGCAGTGAGATTTTTGTCGAAATAAAGTCTGAAACTACAACATCTTAGTTTTGAATTTATATTTTTATTTTTTGATTGTTTATGAATAATACTTCTTCTACTAACTCCCGACCTCTTTGGTTTAAATGGTGGTTCTGGATCCTTATATTACTCTTGAGTGGAACCATAACTACTTCTTTCGGAGCAATAACTGCCTTGTTTGCCCCCGTTGAACCAGAATTTATAACTCAACTACTCCAGGAATTTACCGCAGATGTTCTGTGGCGTAAACGCTTACCTTACCAACTCTCACGACCTATGAATATCCTAGTTATGGGAATTGACCAAGTTCCAGGAGTCGCAGAAGATTCTCCAGATGTATTTGAGGGTCGTAGTGATACTTTACTATTAGTACGGGCTAACCCCACGAATAAGAGAGTCAGTTTACTTTCTGTGCCACGAGATACTCAAGTCCGAATTCCTGGAATAGGTCTTGCCAAAATTAATCAAGCAAATGTATATGGGGGAGCAAAACTGGCAGAAAATGTTTTAGAAGATACTCTGAATAATATTGAGATTGACCGTTATGTGCGAGTTAGCAAAGGGGCGTTTCGAGAATTAGTAGAACAACTGGGTGGAGTAGAAGTTTTTGTTCCTCAACCTATGTCTTATGTTGACAATACCCAAAAGTTAAATATAGATTTACAGCCAGGTTGGCAAACTCTCAATGGAGAACAAGCAGAACAATTTGCCCGTTTCCGAGAAGAAGTTTATGGCGATATTGGTCGCGTACAACGACAACAAGTTTTACTAAAGGCGCTGCGAAGTCGCGTTACTAATGTGGTAATTTTACCTAGATTGCCTCAGATTATTCGCGTAATGCAAAAGTATGTTGATACTAATTTAAGTTTTCAGGAAATGTTGGCTTTGATCGGTTTTAGCCTTGACTTAGAGCGGGATGATTTAAAAATGGTGATGTTGCCAGGAAAACCTAGTTCTAGAAATAAGTATTTTGCTAGTTATTGGATTATAGATGAGGCGGGTCGCGATCGCGTTCTGGAAGAATATTTCGATATCAAATTAGAACAGTTTAATTACAACAATATATATAATTCGATGGAAGTGAATGAAATTTCGCCTCTTGAAAATAAAATAGCTGTGCAAAATGCCTCTAGTTACTCTCAAGCAGCAACAAAATTTGCTCAGTATTTGCGTGACCAAGGATTTTACAATGTTTATGTAGTTCCTGACTGGTCTGACAAACAACGTTTTACTCAAGTTATTGTTCAAGGGGGTTATTTAGACTCAGCAGAAGTTGTGAAAAATACTTTAGGTTTTGGTAAGATTGAAGCTGCTTCTACAGGTGAGATTGGTTCTGATTTTACCATTCGATTAGGGGAAGATGCTATTAATAAAATTAATCTTTTACAGAAATAGTAATAGTGCATATACCTATCCCAGATGGATTTACGTTTAATACTGTGACTATAAACTAATACCAAATCTTCGAAAGTTTGATATATCTCCTGAAAAAAGGCGGTAGGTGGAGCAGAGCCTCGGGAAAAATAGCAAAGTGTAAAGTCGTTGTGAAATAAAGTCTTATTTTTGATAAATAGTATTAGTTATATAGCGCTTTTCATTTTTTGTATAAACCTCTCAAAAGCCAGTTTCATAAAAAACCGATTACTTACCGTCAAACAGCAAGAAAAGAAGATTTAAAGGTAGCTAAAAAAAGACGACAGACTCGTAATGAAATCAGGAAAGCTATCAAAAAAAACTGAAATATGTAAGTAAAAATTTAACCACCATAGACCGACTAATGGGACTTACACAATTTTTAAGCAAAAATATAGCCTAAACCCGCTCTATGAGAGGCAAATACGTTCATGTTTTCAGTCAGCCAACTCAAAAAACGGAAAGACATCGCTGTACGAAAAGCCTCCAAAGCTTCAGTAAAGGTCTTCAAAGGTTTGTTAGACCATTGCCTTTGTAACCCTCCTGTTAACTTATGCCAAATGATCAAAGTATAGGCACAAAACACTAAAATAAAATAAAATAAAATGGCGTTCCATGCTCCATTTATCTCTAATTTGATACTCTTTCAACCCTAGCCATCCCTTCGCTTCTCGATCAAAAACTTCTATCCAATTTCTTTGGCAGTAGGTCTTTACTAGCCATTCTGGTGTTACTTTTGATGGCTCAAAGTTGGTAATAAAATAATCAATGTCTGTTGCTTTTTCCATGGAACTAGCATACCGATACGATAGCAAAAGTTCTTTCTCCTTCTAGCCGTGACACTGATGCTTTAAATGTAGCTACAAAAATTGTTTTAGGTTTTTCTGTGTTAAGAATAACTGGTTGAAAATCCTCTTTTGGCAAGCTTATTGCTAAGTCTGAGAGTGATTTTTCCTCTTCTATTTCTTGTTTGTTTTTGATAATTACTTTCCGATTTTTTGCTACTCCTCCTAAATAATTTAGTTTTCTGTATTCTAGTTTTTTCAGAAATGTTGTGTTGTTACCATAACCAGCATCAATTAGGACAATTCCTGGCATCCGGCCTCTGGATAGAGTAGAGTCAATTAACTTTATTCCTATGTCTGGTTTTTTCTCAAATGATTTATCCTCTTTTCCCTTTGGTAATGAACTTGAATGTTGATATAATTCTATGTCTAAAGGCCAACTTTTTTGACCATCATAATAGTGTGTTGTGACAGTGACTATTCCATTATCTATTTTTCCTATTTCTCCAATATACTGTCGGCCTACTGCGGCTGTGAAATTACCACTTCTTGCTCCGTCTTTACGCTGAGGAAACCTCAGCGCAGGCGGTGCGCTTTTGCGTGTACCCGTATCATCTAAAATCAAGCTAAATCCTCTTTTTAATTTCGTTTGGGAGCGTTGATTTATAATTTCTATACGACGTTCATTAATTTTACTTGCATTCCAAGGAGAATCAGCTATAAAGTGATGTAATCTATTATAAGCTACTCCAATAGCGTTATTGGCCATTTGAGACAGGTTTTTCCTCTCACTTTCTCCTAATAAACCTCCTAAATAATGCCTGAAACCTGTTTTTTGAGGTTGATTTTTCCAACAATCATCAAACTTTTTGCACCATCTTTCATGCGCAAGGTGGCATGGCAGAAGGTGTTGTTTCTCTCATCTCAAACATCCTTGACGTAAAATCCTTGTCTCTCAAGCATTATAGCCTAATTTTGCTAGTTAAGTTGTGTAAGTCCCAAAATTTGCAGCATTTTGTTGGTAATTGGTATTAGACAGTCTATCCAAACCCTATACCCTTCTTACTGACGAGAAAGAAAATAGCCTTTAATCCTCTCTAGAGATCCTCTCTAGATCGGCAACTCCTTGGGCTATGCTAATCTTTAACGATTAATCTTTTAGTATATCACATTTGTTGATCATTGCTGTGTCATTGTTCTGCACTCTAGCAAAATATTCATCAAAACTTCATCGAAATTTTTAACAGGTTAAATTATTCAATCAACATCAATCTCCTGGTAAATCAAGATTCATAGGAGGTTAATGAAAGTACATTAAGACTTGTGAATTTAAAGATTCAGTAAAGATCTGGTTACAGGACTTGCGATATTCAGCGTATTTATGTCATGTTTTAATTAGAAAAAAACAAACTTACAGACAAAAAAACTCAGGAATAAAACTTATCAAGGTGCATAAATAAATTATCTTTACCCATAAAATAAAAAATCATAATAATACTTTAATTGGTTAATAATTATGAGTACATCTAAACCTTGTATCAGTATCGGCTTACCAGTCTATAATGGTGAAAATTTTATTCAAGAAGCGATTAATTCACTTTTAAATCAAACTTTCACTGATTTTGAAATTATTATTTCCGATAATGCCTCAACTGATGCAACTGAATCAATTTGTCGAGAATATGCTCTGAAAGATCAACGTATCCGCTACTATCGAAATCGAAGTAATATAGGAGCAGCTAGAAACTTTAATCGAACTTTTAAGTTAGCCAAGGGAAAATATTTCAAATGGGCTGCCCACGATGATATTTGTGAACCTACTTTTTTGGAGAGATGCGTTGAAATATTAGAAAATAATCCTGAAGTTGTTCTTTGCTACCCCCGAACCAATATTATAGATAAACAGGGTAAAACTATAAGTTCTTATCAACTTAAATTTAAAACTAATTCTCTCAAAACTCACGAACGCTTTTATGATATTACTTGTCTTCACCATCGGAATTATCAAATTTTTGGATTAATACGCACCAATATTCTCAAAAAAACTCCCTTAATAGCTAGCTATGCAGGTTCAGATAGGTCTCTGGTCGCAATATTAACTCTTTATGGTCAATTCTTTGAAATCCCTGAATATCTTTTGCAAGCTAGAAGACATCAAAAACAATCAATGGAACTATTGTTTAATCCCCACAATAAAATCCATAAAATCCTCCGGATGTATAAATATTCAGAGTGGTTCGACCCCCAAAATAAAGGAAAAGTTCTCTTACCTAATTGGCGAATTTTTCAAGAATATATTTGGGGGATAAAAAAATCTCCCATGGTTGGAGTTGAAGAATTTCTATGTTTTATACAACTTATAAAATGGATGTTTAGTTACTGGAATGGAGCTAAATTAATTAGAGATTTATTGATTGCAATGATTCAAATAATACATATTGTTTATGCCAAAAATATATTACAACCGTCTAATCAACTAGAAGGATCATCGCAACTATCAGCAGAAGATGTGTAGTTTGGAAATTTGATTGTTCAATGAGGGAGGCTAGTGGAAACTGCTATATAGAGAGTACAAAACGAGCAGCTCTAGTTAAAAATTGGAGAATTTATTTTTTGCTATTCCCTAAGTAGAATGCTCAAAAACCATAAATTAGCAAATGTTATTGCTAACTTGTAGTTTTGTTTTTATGAGTTTTTCCTGCGGAGGATCTACGCTTTCAAACCTCAGCTTAATTTTAAATGTGAGTTGTATGGTAGTGCATTAGTTATAGTAGATAAGTTTTACTCTAGTTCTCAATTTTGTTCTCAATGTGGACTCCACAGAAAATGCTGTTACATTTAAGGACTTATAACGGTGGGGATTTTTAAGTAATTAGTCGTTGGAAACTGATCCTGGGGAATGCAGGGCAAACGTGGCGGTAAATTAGACCTTTCAATTAGAGAATGGGAATCTATCCATTGTGGTAGTCACCATTACTACGATATAAATGCAAGGAAAAAAATCTTAGTCCTCTTATTGTTGTCCTAACCCAGTACTTCTTTCCTATATAGAACCCATTTGGGATATATCTAAAAATAGAGGTGGTGATGGAGAGGTGGGGTGATGGGCAGATTGGGAGTATTTTTCCATCTTTTTCCTGTATTGCCTCCCCCCACCTTCTGAGTTGGGAGTGATACTAAATCCGGTTTAGACATAACCAATATTTATGAAGGTAATGCACAAATGGCTGAGGTGATACCCCTACCCCCCTTTGAAAGGGGGGTAGCAGAACGGTTAGAGAGGAAGAGCGAAAATCCGGCGATCAAAAGCCGGATTTGGTATGACTCCTCCTTACTCCTGCTAAAAAATTGCATCTTGGTAAAGATACCAAATGGGTTCTCTAAAATCAAAAATTTTATAGAACAAAAAACGGTGGTGGTGTATAGTAATGTTAGAGAGAGTGTGGGAAGTGTGGGAGGTGTGGGGAGTGTGGGAAGAAATTACAAAACATATATATCTTCACCATTACTATGCAGGACTACCCAAAAAACAGAGAACAAAGAACATAGAATAGGGAATAGACAACAACATTATATCTCATTAACAGTTATAACCCCTTTTAGATGTAGAATAAAATCACTTTAAATAAATAGATAAGGATCTTTTAGATGAAAATAGGAATTCTGGCCGGTGGTTTAGGAACTCGTATTTCAGAAGAAACTGTAGATAAACCAAAACCAATGGTGGAGATTGGCGGAAAACCCATTCTCTGGCACATCATGAAGCACTATGGCCACTATGGATTTAAAGAGTTTGCCATTGCTTTGGGTTATAAAGGTGAAGTTATCAAAAAATACATGATAGATTATTGTTCTCTAAATAGTAATCTGTCTGTTAATTTGCAAAGTGGCAAAGTAGAAATGCAGGGTGGAGTAAAGCCTGATTGGAATGTTGAGTTAATCGATACAGGACTTTACACTAATACAGGTGGCCGTATCAAAAGACTTATTCCCCATATGGGTAATGAGACTTTTATGCTTACTTGGGGAGATGGAGTTTCTGACTTAAATCTTAAAGATTTACTAGATTTTCATCGTAGTCATGGCAAATTAGCAACTTTAACTGCAGTACGTCCACCAGCACGTTTTGGTCACTTGGAAATGGACGGCGATCGCATTGTGGAATTTTCGGAAAAACTTCAAACTAAAGAAGGATGGATTAATGGAGCATTTTTTGTCTTAGAGCCAGGAGTATTTGATTACATAGAAGGTGATGATACTCAGTGGGAAAAAGCTCCTTTAGAAAACCTGGCTCAAGATGGTCAACTAATGGCCTATCGCTATTCTGGGTTTTGGCAATGTATGGATACATTGAGGGATAAAAGACATTTAGAAAAACTCTGGAACAGTGAAAAAACACCCTGGAAAATTTGGGAGAATTGATTGAATCAAGGAATAACGGTATAATACGTCAGAAAACATACCATTATCTTTGATAAATTCAAAGATGCACTTCATGAACTGACAACATACTTAGCCAAAAACCACAGCACTGTTGTTATGGAAAACTTGAATGTCAGCGGAATGCTAGCTAATCATAAACTAACTAAATCAATTAGTAGATAGTGGTTTGATGATTTCAAGCCTCAACTAGAATATAAAACTCAGTGGTACGGCTATGAATTAGAAGTAGTTGATAGGTTTTTTCCATCATCCAAGACTTGCTGTAGGTGCGATAGCGTCCAAGATATGCCATTAAATCTAAGAACTTATGACTTTCCTGATTGTGGTATATCTATTGACCGTGATTTGAAGGCCAATATAAGAGTGAGAAATGCGGTCGGCTTGACCGTGGATTTCTGTGGAGGTCTTGCTGCCGAAAGTTTCGGTAGAAACAGGAAGTAAACATTAAAATGATATATTGTGACATTGGATATCGGTTTTATAAAGTAAGAATAAATTATGAAGGTTTTACTAACAGGTCATAAAGGTTACATTGGTACAGTTCTAGTGCCTATGCTTCTGGATCGGGGACATGAAGTGACAGGATTGGATAGCGACTTATATCAGGATAGTACCTTTGGTGAAGGTATTAGAGAAATCCCCGAATTAAAAAAAGATATCCGTGATGTGGAAGCATCTGATTTGGTGGGGTTTGATGCGATGCTCCATTTAGCAGGATTATCTAACGATCCTTTGGGGAATCTTAATCCACAACTGACCTACGAGATTAATCATTTGGCTTCTGTTCATTTGGCTAAATTAAGTAAAGAAGTGGGAATTAGTCGCTATATATTTTCCTCTTCTTGCAGTAATTATGGCGCTGGAGGAAATGATTGGTTAACTGAAGAGTCAGCTTTTAATCCTGTAACTCCCTATGGCATTTCTAAGGTAAAAGTTGAGCAGGATGTAAGTGAGTTAGCTAATGATGATTTTACTCCGACCTTTCTGCGGAATGCGACTGCTTATGGTGTTTCTCCACGTTTACGCTTTGATTTAGTGTTGAATAATCTAGTTGCTTGGGCTTTTACTACGGGAAGAGTATACATTAAAAGTGATGGTACGCCTTGGCGACCTATTGTTCATATTGCAGATATTTCTCGTGCTTTTATTGCAGCTCTAGAAGCTCCTCGCGAGTTAGTCCATAACAAGGCTTTTAATGTAGGACGAAATGAAGATAATTATCGGATTCGGGAATTAGCTGATATTGTCAAAGAAACAGTTCCAAATTGTGAGATTGAATATGCTAAAGATGCAGGTCCGGATAAGCGTTGTTATCGAGTAGATTGTAGTTACATAATGGAAACATTACCGGAATTTCAACCCCAATGGGATGCTCGTAAAGGGGCAAAAGAACTGTATGAAGCCTATAAAAAAGTTGGATTAACTTTGGAAGAATTTGAAGGTCCGAAATATCAGCGTATTGCTCATATTAAAAAATTACTCCAAGAAGAAAAATTGAATATTAACCTACGCTGGCAAGTTTAAAACAGTTATCAGTTATCAGTAGTAGTCCGTTAATATTGAAATGAGGAGTAGTTGATTAATGGATAATGGATAATGGATAATTACCTCTGGTTAAAACCGGACTTGATTGAATATAAGAAAATATTATTTCTTTTTTTCCCCTTATGGGGTTAATAATTAATAATTAATAATTAATAATTAATTATTATTCGGTAATCTCGGAAAACTAGGGCAGCTATTAGAGACTGTTTGTAAAGGAAATATAAAAAGGATATAGGGAACAGGGAACAGGGAACAGGGAATAGGGAATAGGTATGGAGGGAGGAAGAAATCAAGACAACTATTTGTAAGTTAAAAATCTGGGAATATATGTACCTTTAAACCTCTGGTATCTAGGAAATTTCAATCTCTTGAAGTACTACCGCTTTTAGATTTTAGTCATTATTTGCTCTGTTAAGACTTATTTTACAAACAGTCTCTTAATCCTATAATTAAACTATTCCTCACAACAAACTTGATAACCTAGTAATTCCAGTTCAATTTATGATTTTCAAATTAAGAGGAAATCATATTAAGTTATTTGCCCAAACCTGATGACTAATACTTGAGAAAAATAAATAGGAGAAATATCTAGCAATGTCTAACGCAATGCCTTCTTGTCGTGCTTGTGGATCTGATAATTTAGAGTTAATTATTTCCTTTGGCTATACTCCTCTTGCTGATGGATTACTCACGAAAGACCAATTGGATAAACCAGAATATACTGCTCTATTAGATTTAGCTTTTTGTCCTGATTGTGGATTAGTTCAAATTACAGTTAGTGTTCCTCCAGAAATTCTTTTTTGTCAGGATTATCCCTATTTTTCTTCTGTTTCTCCTTCTTTAATGAAGCACTTTCGGGATAGTGCTAAAGCTATTATTGCTGAGAGAGGTTTGAACGAAAATAGTCTAGTAATTGAGGCAGCAAGTAATGATGGTTATATGCTAAAGAACTTTGCAGAAGATGGGATTCCAGTGTTGGGAATTGACCCAGCTTCGGCACAAGTTGAAGCCGCAAATGCAGCCGGAGTTAATAGTATTTGTACCTTCTTTACTAAAGAATTAGCTAAAATACTAAAAGAGGAAGAAGGAAAACAAGCTGATGTATTATTAGCTAATAATGTTTTAGCTCATGTTCCAGATTTGAATGGATTTGTTGCCGGAATTGGTATTCTTTTAAAAGATACTGGAGTAGCAGTTATTGAAGCGCCTTATGTGGTTGATTTAGTAGATAATTGTGAATTTGATACGATTTATCATCAACATTTATGCTACTTTTCAGTAACAGCTTTAGATAAGTTATTCAGACGGCATAATTTATATCTCAATAATGTGCAACAAACCTCAATTCATGGGGGTTCATTACGATTATTTGTTGAACCCAAAGAAGATGTTAAAGAATCAGTTAAAACTCTATTAAAACAAGAAAAAGAAAGAGGAGTTGATAAGTTTGAATATTATCGAGAATTTGGCGATCGTATTGAGAAAATCAAAAATAATCTCATGGATATTTTATGGGATTTAAAGAAACAAGGCAAAAAAGTTATAGGTTATGGTGCAGCAGCTAAAGCAACTACATTGCTGAGTTATTATGGCATTAACAAAACTCTTTTGGACTACATCGCAGATTTAAACAAATTCAAACATGGTCGTTATATGGGAGTAAATCATTTACCCATTTTTTCCCCTGCTAAAATTCTAGAAGACCAACCAGACTACGTTTTAATTTTAGCTTGGAATTTTGCCGAAGAAATCATTAAACAACAACAGGAATATCAACAAAAGGGAGGTAAATTTATCATTCCCATTCCTGAAGTGAAAATTGTTTAGAAAACTCAAGACCTCTGTTTTATAACTTTGGAAAAACTATTTTATTTTCTAAGTTATGGAACTCTGAGAATATGATGATGAGGTGTTTATGATTTTTTTTTAGGTATGAAATTCCTAAATTTATAATGTGATTTTCAGACCTATTTCTATTCTAACTGGCGCGGAAAAAGCTCCTTTCTACCTCCTGACTCCTGACTCCCAGCTCCTATAAAATCATACTCTTATTTAGCAACAGCGATTATGAAAATAACTTGCGTGACAAGCTACAATGCAAAAAGCCCCTATTCTTTATCTTGTTAAGGATTTATACCTTTTAACATCAAACCCTTTGCCCGTTAATATTTGAGTCTATTTTATCACTCTATTTTGTCTAAGTCCCACTAGCAACTCTAGTTTAATTCTCTATTAATAATCCATCCAAAAATCTAGATAATTTATCAAACCACGAAACAGTATTTATGATAATGAAATTATTATGAAAGTTAAGCCGAACCATAATTCTCGATTTTCCCGTCGTGACTTCATACGAACGGCTACCTTCAGTACCCTCAGCGTGGTTATCTATGGCTGTATTACAGAAAATCAACCTTTAATTGAAATTTATAACTCCCCAAAGCAGTTTACTCGCCGTTATGGTGAGCTAACTGCAAATATTTGTGGTTCTCTTTCTTCTCAGGTAAAAAATGCTCGCTATTCTTTGAATAAAGGTTCATGGGTTGCCATTGCTCAAGGAGAACCTAGAACTCCTTCTCCTCTTTTTACCATTGAGTTGAAAGCTGAAGAGCTTTTAGAAGGTATCAACCAGCTAAAAATTGAAGCTATTTCCACTCAGCAAGTTTCTGAAACACAAACTTTACAGTTTGAGTATAACTCGTCCGATATTTCCTTGCCCATCATTTTTGACTGGTCAAAAGAGGAAGATATATTAGATCTACAAGATGGTTTATGGGAAAGATACCAGCTAGATAATCAATGGCGCGTGCGACCAAAACCAGGCTTTGAAGAATACGATCGAATTCTGAATGTTACAGGTGCTTTTCCTGGGGGGAGGCGTATAGAAACAGATATGATATTCCGTCGTAATATTTGGTGGATGGAAGGTGGTTTCAGAGATTATGGATTTGGTGTACTGTCAATGTGGGGGGGGCATCCAGATGAACCTCTCTTTAGACCAAGACGAGGCTGGAGATTTGGTCTTGGTTGGTATTGGAAACCTAGAGATGGTCTTTATTTAGAATTTTCTGAAAAATATGGTGATGCCAAATCCATTCATAATTCTGCTTTGCAGAATTATGATCCTAAGGCTGGTATGCGATACTTTGTTGTGATTGAGAGCTTACCAGTACAAGATAAATTAGGTAATCACCTTTACTATCAGCAACGAATGAAATGGTGGGAGGAAGGAAAAAACGAACCAGATACTTGGATGGAAGTTGATAGTTTAAAAGAAGGAAAATCAATTATTCCAGAGGGAGAATATGCAGTAGCATTGTTGGCTCATCGTGCTCAAGTCGATTTCGGTACTGTTAAGATTACATCACTTGAACCTTTAGTTGTCAATTAACTATCTTTGATTTATTGTTGTAACACTCTAAAATTTTAAAAATGATTAGTTCTCAAAATACTATCAATCATACTTGCCCCAACTGTGGACACAGTGAGTTATCTGTTTTTTATGACGTAGAAAGCGTTCCAGTTCATAGCTGTTTAATGTCCTCAACTAAGGAAAAAGCACTAGAGTTTTCCCGTGGAGATGTCAAATTAGGATTTTGCGATCACTGTGGGTTTATTACTAACCTGGAGTTTGATTCTAAATGGTCTGCTTATGCTCCGAATTATGAGGATCAACAAAGCTTTTCACCTACTTTTAACAAGTTTGCAAAGGAACTCGCTAGTAAACTAATTGAGAAATACGATCTTCACAATAAAGATATTGTGGAAATTGGTTGTAGTAAGGGTGACTTTCTCTTACTGCTTTGCGAGTTAGGGAATAACCGAGGAGTTGGTATCGATCCCTCTGTAGTTCCAGGACGAGTTGAGAGTAGTGCAGGCGATCGCGTTAAGTTTATTCAAGACTACTACTCTGAAAAATATGCTGAGTATGTAGGAGATTTTATTTGTTGTCGTCATACACTGGAGCATATCCAACCTACTAAGGAATTTATTCAGACTGTTCGGAACTCTATTGGCGATCGCCTGAATGTATCGGTTGTCTTTGAGATTCCTGATACTGTGCGAGTTCTTGAAGATATTGCCTTTGAGGATATTTATTACGAGCATTGTTCCTATTTTACACCAGGTTCTCTAGGACGGTTATTTCGGCAGTGTGGGTTTGAAGTTACCGATCTATATCGTGCTTATGGGGAGCAATATCTTTTGATTGAAGCTAAACCAGTCAATACTACTTCTGATGTTGTTCATCCTTTAGAAGAAAGTGTTGCAGATGTTGGGCGATATGTTCAGCATTTCAGCAATAAAATTAATGAAAAGTTAGACTTTTGGAAAACTCATTTAGATAAGGCAAAGAAGGAAAATAAAAAAGTAGTGGTATGGGGTTCTGGTTCTAAATGTGTTGCTTTTTTGACTACTCTGGATACCATCGATAAAATTGATTATGTTGTTGATATTAATCCTCATCGCCATGGTAGGTTTATTCCTGGTGTTGGGAAAGAAATTAAGTCTCCAGAATTTTTAAAAGAATATCAACCTGATGAGGTAATTATAATGAATGAAATTTATCAAAATGAGATTCAAAAAATGCTTGATGATATGGGAGTAGGTTCTAAGATTAGATTACTTTAAATCAGTAAAGTAAGTCGGGATTAACATTAGAGATTGTCTCAATTGAAGTAATATCATCAGGACTTACGCAGACAAAACATAGAAACCCAGTTTTTTAGTAGATATAGCGCTACTTGAATCGGGAATAGGGAACACTTAACTGGGAACAGGAGACTATCAAAGGATTTGAGGATTTATAAATGTCAAATACCTTAATGCGTAGCGCTATATCTATTACTCAAACCATTTATTTTTAGTAGCAATCGGGTTTCTTGAGTTTTCAGTATAAAATGGTGGGTTACGACGGATTGTTAAATACCTTTCACACCTAGTTTTGATAGCCGTCTAACGCACCCTAAAATAATGAAGTATTTGAGTTGTTTGACTATCTCCTTCCCTCTGCCTTCCTTCCACCAAAGTGTTATATCATGTCCAAATGAACAGTTATAAATAATTAGGGAGTCCTCAGGAGTCAGAAGTCAGAATGAATAGGTTTGATACCATTTTTTATGTCCTAATATCATGTCTGGTTAAATAGTTATAATTAAAGCTCGTAGTTTTGCTCTAGCCTTAAGTATAGATATTTAAGTGGCTCAAGCCCTACTACAAACAAAAACTTTTTTATCACTAATTATCCGGATATGATATAACCTTTTGTTGGGTTACGCTAGGGCTTAACCCAACCTACATTATTCAAACTATCTTTTTTAAATTTGGTATTACTAGACTAGGAAAAATTATGCTGGAAAAATGCTAGGAAGATGAAATGAGTAATTATGAGTCAAACTAAACTTTTAAGATTTTATCTCATATTATTAATTACATTAAGTTGGTTTGTAATTATTCTTTTAACTCTCTTTCCATACGATTTTTTTATCCAAGAAACCTTAAGTAAATTTAGTTATGATTTTTTGTTGAAACGCACTGAAAGACCTGCTAATATTCAAGATTTAGTTTTAAATATTCTTTTGTTTATTCCTTTTGGTTTTGGATGTACTGCTTTCTTGACTCAAGTATTGAATATCAAAATAATCACTGTAGCAAAATTAGTAGTTGCTGTTAGTTTTATCTTATCTTTTGTCATTGAAATATTGCAGCTATTCATACCAACTCGTAATCCTACCTATGTAGATTTATTAATGAATACATTGGGAGGGGTGACAGGATTTTTGATATTTTATATTTTCAGAAAATATATTACTAAGATATTTTTTCAGGCAACTGCTATAAGTGAAAAATTACTTTCGATTCCGCTTTTAAATGTCTTGATAATTATTTATATAATTCTGGCTTCGGCTTTTAATGTCAAATTTTTAGAAGCAATTGAAACATGGAATTTAAGTAATTGGGATTTAGATTATCCTCTAGTATTGGGAAATGAAGTTACAGAAGACCGACCTTGGAATGGTAATATTTCTCAGCTATGTATTGCTAATCGAAAAATATCAGAACTAGAAATCGATCGGATATTAAAATATGAAAACTGTGATGGTATTGAAAATAATCTAATTGCTGCTTATCAATTCACTCCAAAAAATAAAAATTATTTTGCTGATAGACAAGGAAATTCTCCGAATTTAGTAGAGAAAAAACAACAATTAAATTATCCAAATCAAGATTCTATTCAACTGGGAAAATTAAATTGGTTGCAGACACAAAAACCAGTTACTATGCTTAACGAGGAAATACGCGATAGTTCTCAGTTTACATTATTTATTAAATATGCAACTTTAAGTCTTAGTCAAACTGGACCAGCAAGGATTATTTCTATTTCTAAAGACCCTTATAATCGGAACTTAACTTTAGGACAGTGGAATCATAATCTAAGTATTAGAATTAGAAATTTAATTACTAAAAAAAATGGAACTAGACCAGAATTTAGTGTCGCTAATTTTTTCCGTGATACTGAGTACCATAATTTAATAATAACCTATGACATCAACAATTTATCAGTATATCTAGATGAACTTACCAATAAACACATAATCAATTTTTCTCCTCAAACAACACTATTTTGGAATTTGTCTCCTCCTTTTTCCTCCCTAATTCATGTTAATAAAAATAATACAAGGTTATATAATTTTATTTATTATATAATATTAGTATCTCCCGTTGTAATTCTTATTTATTTAATTATGGAACAACTTATTACCGTTTCACGGAATTAAAAAGCGAGTGCGTAATTCTGAGGTTTCCATTTCCTGCAGAAACGCTCCGCGAACAGAATGTAAGACGCACTCAAGACAGTCAAAAATCAAAAGTAAGATTTTATCAGCTCAAAATTTTGACTATGCAGTAATTTCTTGAAATTATTTCACATTTAAAGTTAGAAACTATTGGTGACATCTTTAAAGTGAATTGGTATTAAAAACTATTCTCAGGAACAAAAATGATGTTAAATTCAATTCAAAAAAACTGTCCTATTTGTGGTTCTTCAGAGGTAGAACATTTCTTTTCAATGCTAAATATGCCAGTGTACTGTAATTTACTCTGGTCAGAAAAACAACCAGCAATTGATTGCCCGAAAGGAGATATTAAACTGAGTTTTTGTCCTAGCTGCGGTTTTATAGAAAATCAAGCATTTGACGAAACAAAACTATCTTATTCTCAAGATTATGAAAACTCCTTACACTATTCATCCCGATTCCAAAAGTATGCAGATTCCTTAGCACAGCAGTTAGTTCAAAATCACAATCTTCAACAGAAAAATATTATTGAAATTGGTTCTGGTAAAGGTGATTTTTTAGTCTCTTTATGTCAATTAGGAGATAATAAAGGTATTGGTTTCGACCCAACTTATGTTGCGCGTACAGAACATAATAACATGAGTAATAAAATTACATTTATTCAGGACTTTTATTCAGAAAAATATCAAGAGTATGGTGCTGATTTTATTTGTTGTCGTCACACTTTAGAACATATTCCTAATCCTAATGATTTACTTAATTCTCTGAGAAAAGCAATTGGCGATCGCTATGATACAAAAGTTTTTTTTGAGGTTCCTAATTCTAGCTATATCTTAAAAAATCTTGCTGTTTGGGATATTATTTATGAACACTGTTGCTATTTTATTAAAAATTCTCTGATTCAAGCTTTTCTGAACAATAATTTTCTAGTTACTGATGTTTATGAAACTTTTGAGGAGCAATTTTTATGTTTGGAAGCTGTTCCTGCTAAAACAACAACAACGGAAGGAAGTAAAATAATTTCTGATGTGGAAAATATTGGTGATGAAGTTCTTAAATTTAATCAGCTTTTTAATGACTTAATTAATCAATGGCAACAAAAATTTGATGAATTTACTAACAAAAATAAAAAAATTGTAGTTTGGGGTGCTGGCTCAAAAGGTGTAACCTTTTTGAATTTATTGAAAGAATATAATAATATTGAGTATGTTGTCGATCTCAATCCTCGTAAACAAGGAATGTATATTGCTGGAGCTGGTCAAAAAATTGTTTCTCCAGAATTTTTGAAAGATTATCAACCAGAAATTATTATTATTATGAATCCTATATACGAACAAGAAATTAAACAGCTTACTGATAATTTAGGTTTAAAACCTGAATTTATTTTAGTTTAGGTTGAAAGTGGATTTTGCAAGAATTGATTGCTCAAAATACGCTGCTAATATCACATCCGGTTGAACAATTATTGTATAGTAGGGGAGCGGGGGAATAGGAAAGTGGGGGAGTAGGGATATTCGTTATTTGGTGGTGGTGCATAGTAATGGTAAAGGAAGCACCAGGAGTGTGGGGAGATGGGGAGTGTCCGAGAAATTAAAAAATATATATCCTCACCATTACCATGCAGGACTACCCGTTATTTAAACCCCATCAAAAGTATGTATTTTAGTGGAGAAGAGCGAGTGCGATAACTGTATAACCGGATTTCATATCAAACAATCCTAGTAGAATAAAGGAAAGGGATGTATTTTAATTTCTCCACCACTACCTTACTCTTTCACTCATTGGATAATATCAACTAAATATTCCCAAGCTATCAACCCACAATTCACCATACGGTAGTGGTGTAGAAATGGACAATGATGATTGTGGGATAAATTTGATGATTTTGAGACGAACTAGGAACTAATTTCTCCCCATCTCCCTATCTCCCTATCTGTCTTTCAAGAGAATGAAACACCCTTGGCTTTCAAAGGGGGGTTAGGGGGGATGGAGAGCGCGGGTCTTTAACCAACGTTGAGATAAAACAGCTCTAAAATTTTTATTAGCTAGTTAACAAATTGAGAGATTCCCAGTTCAGTACATCTTGTAAAATGGCTTGATAACCTCTAACATTAGGATGTATTCCGTCCGCACAAAGACGCGATATACACCAATTTTCGCCCCGACTTAACCATTTTTCAAACACATCCAAATAAGGTATTTGTCGCTTTAAACAAGCTAAGCGAGTCGCCTCTTTATATATGTATTGGTCATCGTGACTATAATATAAACAATCTTGGAAAGGCATTTTAGCTTGGTCAACAGGAACCATTCCTACAAATACTACAGGACAAAGTTGTTTTGATTTATCCAATAAGTTATCTAAAATTGTCTTAAATTGGAAAAAGTCTGTATAATAACGTCCATCTGGTCTTTGGACTCTAGCAGAATCATTAACCCCTACAGAAAGAATAATAATATCTGGTTGACGATTTCTTAATTCTCCCCGATGGTGAAATTCATGCTCTAGGCGTTCTTCTACTTGTAAAACACGATTTCCGCGAACTCCCAGATTATATAGTACATGGCCAGAATTATCTGGTAACATCCAATGTCGTCGTAGTCTTTCTACCCATCCACCACCTTCACGATCGCCAAAACCATAAACTAAACTATCCCCTAAAGCAACTATTTTTAGGGGATGATGACGGGTCTGAGAAAATTCCCTTGAAGTCGGAGCAGCACCGATTAACATAAGTAATAAAAATCAATGAAATAAATAAATTTTATTAAAATCTATTAAAATTTTGTTACATCTTAACTCAAAATATTAGGATTGACTAGACCATAGTGGGAAATATTCAATTAACATTGTTAACCTAGATATAGAATTATCAAAGACTAACAAAATTTATGCACATACAAAGGCAATCTAGTGTTGATTCGGCAGAACTAAGTCGTCGGTCTGAAGAGTTGATTAAAGCTTCTTCTAATCGTTATCGAGCGGTAGTCCAAGTAGCTAATCGTGCCAAGCGTCGTCGTTATGAAGACTTTGATAATTTTGATGAGCATCAAATGAAACCAGTCATCCGGGCTGTATTTGAAATGTCCGATGAGTTGATGCAGCCAGAAATAATTAGTGACGTTAGCAGTAGTATGGATAGGTCAATATAGTTTATTGACACACCATGGAATTGAGTCATGTGGATTCTGTTTCGCTCCGCGCCATGAAATGCCTTAGTATTGTGAAGCAAAGATTGTCAAAACAGGTGATAAAGAACAGAAATTAGATAAGACCGGGAAAGTCTGTTTTCTGCCGTTGAAAGATATTGACCGTAATTAATTTTATCCGGTTTTATTTTGTTTTCATTCCTAAATACACCTGTTTTTACCGAAAAATTAAGGTATAAAGCCTATCCATTCATGGAGAAAAAGCGGTCGTTTGCGGAGCATGACCTTAGGATGGGATGGCGAGGTTTCCTCGCCATATCCAATCGACCAAAAGAAGAAAAAAAATTCCTTTTAGTCAATCCTATCCGTTATAAGAAGAGGTAATTATTAATTATTAATTGTTAAATTGTGTACTTACCGAAAAATTCGGTCTAAAGCCTTGCCCTAGAAGGGCAACTTTTGGGTTGATTAATATAGAAGGACATAAGGTATAGTATTGTTGTCGCGGGTGGGCAAGGAGAGAAATTAAACTCACCCTCGGGAAGCGCCAGATTACCGTACTGCTAGCAGCACCTGCTCAAACGTCAACTCAGCGAGGAGCTAAGGCTCGGTAGTAATCTCCGTGCCTAACTGACGGAGAGGATGTCAAAGCCCTGAGATTTATCAACTCTCAACAAGGTATTAGCTACTTCCGTATTAAGCCTAGTTAATTACCTTAAACTTATCAGCTTTACAAGCATTGAGAGGATAAAAAGGTAATTTTAGTCTTAGAGTTAACTAAGCTATGCTATGATTCTAGAAAAATTTTAAGTATAGTGGCAAAATCTTAGATAAATGTCTGGAATACTACGGGATAAATCCCGCGACTCATTTTTCACCCAGGGGTTGAAACCTCCTGGCTGTCATCTTTGTTTAAACTTTTTGGTAGTTGGTTGCAAATAACCATGAGCAAGAAGCGATGGCTCAAATATTTCATAATTACTCTGGTAACAGTAATTGTTTGGGCTACTATTGAAATTTTTTGGACTTCTTTAGCTAGTACAGCAGTTGATTCTACTTATTTATTAGAACATCAGTTGCTCAAAGTTACAAACCGAGAAAATTCTGAGTACCCAATCAAAATTGTCCAACGGCGGGTGCGACCAACTGAAGTATGGCCGTTTGTATATGAAAAAATACCAGATTTGCCATTGGAAAATGATTATATATCTAAGGAAACGGGGGAAGTTAATACTGAGGAAACCCTAGTATCGCGTTTAATTAGGTATCATTTTTATGTCAAAGGTCGTGCACCCAATTATCGGTTTGACTGGAAATTAACATTAGCAGATTATTTGGGAGCTAATGATTATCTACAGTCATCTGTTTATCCTGGCAATGATTCTTTGACAGAAAATCCGATGAAGGGCGATCGTCAAGCAATTCAAAATTTAACTCGTTCTCAGAGAAATGTTTTAGTTAATAGGTTGGTAGATATTTTTGGAGGCGACTCCAACCCCCCATCCATACCAGAAATAGAGCAGAGAGATAATTCTGGGCGGTTAGCTCCAAGAGCGCCAATGGTTCCCCAACCAGGAGATGCAGATTTACTTAAACCTTAAGTTATGGAACGAATAGTCAAAAGTGGAGCTGGTTGGCGGTTAGGTTGGAATCCTCAAGCATTGGAGTTTAAGGGTTTAGTTGGTGGGGATGATTGGTCAATAGAACTGACAGAAGGGGAACTTGATGATTTTTGTCGATTATTAGACCAGTTAAGCCAAACTATTAGCCAGATGGCGGATGAGTTGATGGATGGCGAAAGAATAGCCTGTGAAGCTGAAAGTGATTTGCTCTGGATGCAGGTACAAGGTTTTCCTGAAAGTTATACCGTTGAGTTTATTTTAAATCAAGGGCGCAGGGGCGAGGGAAAATGGTCTGTAGAAGCTGTACCTAGTTTAGTCCCAGCAGCAAAAATGTTGAAAATTTTTTGAGTAATATCATGTTAGGGAGTAGGGATTAGGGAGTAGTTAGGAGAAATGAGAATTTATAGAGGAGGTATTCCAAAGAATTGTCCCTTGATTTTTCTGCCCTTGTCTGCCCAAAATGCTCACTTTTTGTAGCTTTGAGCAACTGAAAAGCTTGCACTTTTTTCGACCAAAAAATGGACTTGCCTTTATCTGTCAATGCTTTGAGAGTTAATCAGCCACCCCTAATTAATGATATTTGATATATATCTGACAATATGCTATTATAAAAAAATGTGCCTTGGAATATTTTGAGTAAAATTAGTTGCCAAAATATGATATGGCGTGATATATTAGTTAAGGTTAACGGGGCGTAGCGCAGCTTGGTAGCGCACCACTTTGGGGTAGTGGGGGTCGTGGGTTCAAATCCCGCCGCTCCGATTAAAAGGAAATTTTCATAACACCCTAACTCAAAGATACTCTAGAGTTAAATTTAACTCTAGGGTGTTTTTTTTTGCTTGTCACCCCGTGAGAGTCGGAAGTCATAACTCAGAAGTAAAAATTAGCGGGAGATGGAAACTTACCACTAATTTTAATCCGCTTAGAGATGGGGAGATTCGGAGATGGGGGCCTAGATTCTACCTTTTTCCCCTATGGTATTTCTCTGACTCCTGAGTCTGTCTTCCTTTGCCAAAAACCCGCAGCTTTGCAGAGATACACTTAGGGCTTCTATAAATTTATAGTTGGGGATACTCACCAGCAACTAAAATCAGGCCGATGTTTTATATATTTTGCTCGGCATTCATCTATATTAATGGTGAATTTGTATCAGTTACCATTAGGATTTAGTAGGAGGCAAATTTTGTCAATTATGTTGAATCAAATTGTTGTATTTAGATAAGAGGGAATAGGGGGAGTCCTATGAAAACACAACATACTTCCTAGGGTGTCAACATAACTGATAAAGTCTCAATAGCGATATACTACTCTGTCATATTTATTTCAATCCCTAGACTTATTCCCACTTTTATATGAATGTATTTCCATCATCTATTAATACTTATTTGACTTATTAGACATCTCCAAAAATAAAAATTAAAGTCAATTATTATCCATAAATCATCAATTACTCCCCTCCTGGGAGGGGTTAGGGGTGGGTTCCCTATTCCCAGTTAAGTGTTCCCTGTTCCCTCTTTTCTGGAGATGTCTATTTGATAAATATTCTCTAAAATTCAGAAGTCAAAACTCACGAGGTAGAAAGGATTTTTTTCCTAATTAAAGGGTAGGAAATAGGAATGAACTCTTAACTTATCTTACGAATGTAGTTTGATACCTAAAATCAGCAACGCCAGATTTTGAAATCAAAAAGGGCGATCGCTTATCAAAAATCTATTTATCTATATTTTATATAACCTTTAGTAATTTCTCTAGAATTTTAATTCCTCAGAGAATTTAATCAGATAATTACTACTAATTTCCAGGGAATTTCTAGTAAACCTATCTCATACAGTTTCACTAAACTCAGAAATCATAAATAATATTTTAGGGATTTAATTCAAATCCGGATAATTACTATACCATAGTCCGCAGCGACTGGAACGGAGTGAAAGGAAGCAATCTGAGTGGCGCACGGAGATTGCTTCCTATCGTCGCTGCGGACGACTTTTCAACCTGATTCTATATAATACCTCAATTTTACAGTAATTTCAGCTTATTATTTTACTTTATCAGTTACCAACTATTTATGAAATTTTTTAAGTTAATTAGTATCACTATTCTGGAAATCCTTAGATTCAGCTATGAGACATTTCCCAAAAAATAAATAACTCTTTTCCCAAACCACATAAGATTAGAGACAAAAAGTCACCCTAAAAATCTCTTATACCAAGCGTGATAAATATTGCCTACAAATATTTGGACTGTTTCTAGTAGTCAATAGTCAGTAGTCAGCTAGATTGACCTTCTTATTATCATTTTTTACTTTCTGACTTCAACCATTTTAGTTGACCAAATTATTTGTAAGATTCTTTTTTCAAAATGATATTATCTTTTCCCTGTTGCTTGCTTGTACAAAAAGTTTATATATTTATTCGGAGATATCTAATAGGATAAATAGCACAATTGATTAATTTCTGTTAATCAACAAAGTAAAAGTATGGTCACAGAATATTTTTTAAAGTAGAATTGAAATACAACAACATATTGGACTGAAAGTACCGGAAACAATATCGGAAAAACACTAAATTTTAAATATATTTTAGTGGAAACTACCTAAATTAATCCGATACACAATCCCAATTAATTTAACTATACTTTAAAAAAAAATGGTCGCACAAATATCAGATAGCAACTACGAAACCAAGACCCAAGAAATAGCCAAACAAATCTTGACAGCAACTCAAGAAAAAAATCGTTCTTTCTTAGGTCAATTACAAAATCAAATGCGGTGGGATGATAAACTCCTTGACTGGGCAATGGCAAGTCCTGGTTTGCGGGTACAACTATTTCGTTTTATTGACTGTTTGCCAGCATTACGCAGTAAACCAGAAATAGCTGCTCACCTTCAAGAATATCTGACTACTGAAGAAGTCGAACTCCCAGAAGCTCTGAAAAAACTTCTCAATTTTGCTAACCCAGACTCCGTTCCTGGTCAACTAGCAGCTACTACCGTTGCACCCGCAGTCGAAACCCTTGCTCATAAATACATTGCTGGGGAAAATGTCAAACAAATTATCAAAACCCTAGAAAAACTACGGAAAGAAAAAATGTGCTTTACTGTAGACTTGCTTGGGGAAGCAGTTATCACTGAAACTGAAGCACAGTCATATTTAGACCGTTATCTCGAACTGATGACTCAACTCTCCCAAGCTGCTAACAAGTGGTCATCAGTTCCCCAAATAGACGAAGCAGAAGGAGAACAACTACCACGAGTACAAGTATCCGTAAAACTTACAGCATTTTATTCCCAGTTTGACCCCCTTGATGTTAAAGGTAGTCAGCAAAGAGTGAGCGAGCGCATCCGTACTCTACTCAGACGCGCCAAAGAACTCGGTGTAGCAGTTCACTTTGACATGGAACAATACACCTACAAAGACCTGACCATTGCTATTCTCAAAGAATTGTTGATGGAAGAAGAATTCCGCAACCGCACCGACATCGGCGTAACAATTCAAGCATATTTGCGGGATAGCGAAAAAGATGTGCAAGGTATTATTGACTGGGCAAAAATTCGAGGTCGCCCCGTTACCATTCGACTCGTTAAAGGAGCTTATTGGGATCAGGAAACTATCACAGCTTTACAACACGACTGGCCACAACCAGTATTTAACGATAAACCTGAAACCGATGCCAACTTTGAAAAGCTGACTCAGATGATGCTAGAAAATCATCAATATATTTACTCGGCCATCGGTAGTCATAACGTTCGGTCTCAGGCAAGAGCGATCGCCATTGCTGAAACTCTAAAAGTTCCTCGCCGTTGTTTCGAGATGCAAGTTCTCTATGGTATGGGCGACCAAATAGCAAAAGCGTTAGTTGATAAAGGTTATCGCGTCCGAGTTTATTGTCCCTACGGCGACCTATTACCAGGAATGTCATATTTAATTCGTCGCCTCTTGGAAAATACTGCCAACAGTTCATTCCTCAGACAAAGTTCAGAAAACCGACCTTTAGAAGAATTATTGGCAGCACCAAGCACTAATGGCAAAACTACTATTCACGATATCGTTAAACCAGTTTTCCCTAATGCTGCGGATAGCGACTACGCCAATGCTAAACAACGGCAACAAGCTCTGGATGCTATTGGTCAAGCGCGACTACAGTTAGGAAAAACATATCTGCCAATTATCAACGGTGAATATACAAACACTACACAAATAGTTGATTCTGTTAACCCATCAAATCCCAAAGAGGTTATTGGAAAAATTGGTTTAATATCCGTCGAACAAGCAGAGGAGGCAATTCAAGCAGCAAAAGCAGCATTTCCGAGTTGGAAAAAAACACCAGTTCGGGAACGGACAGGGATATTGCGCAAAGCTGCCGACTTAATGGAAAAACGTCGCCACAAACTGGCAGCATGGATGGTTTTAGAAGTTGGCAAACCTCTGAACCAATGTAATGCCGAAGTTTCTGAAGCTATAGATTTTTGTCGTTATTATGCTGATGAAATGGAACGGTTAGATGGGGGTTATAAATATGATGTCGCTGGAGAAACTGACCGTTATTATTATCAACCCCGTGGTATTTCTTTGGTAATTTCTCCTTGGAATTTTCCTCTAGCTATTCCTACTGGAATGACGGTTTCATCTTTGGTGACTGGTAACTGCACCTTGTTGAAACCTGCGGAGGTCTCATCAGTTATTGCCTCTAAAATTGCTGAAATTTTGGTGGAAGCAGGTTTTCCAAAAGGAGTATTTCAATTTGTTCCGGGTAAGGGTTCGACTGTTGGCGATCTTATGGTGAAGCACCCGGATGTTAATAGTATTACTTTTACTGGTTCCCAGGAGGTTGGTTGTCATATCTATGCTCAAGCTGCAATTTTGCGACCAGGGCAAAAACATCTGAAGCGAGTTATTGCTGAAATGGGTGGTAAAAATGCGATTATTGTGGATGAAAGTGCAGACCTTGACCAAGCGGTTGCTGGTGTTGTCTATTCTGCTTTTGGATATAGCGGACAGAAATGTTCTGCTTGTTCCAGGGTTGTAGTGTCAGCACCAATTTATGATGCTTTTGTGAATCGTTTAGTAGAAGCTACCCGATCGCTAAATATAGGAGATGCGGAGAAACCAAGTACGCAAGTAGGTCCGGTAATTGATGATAAGGCGCAAAAGCGGATTAAGGAATATATTGCTAAAGGTAAGCAGGAGGCGGAAGTTGCTATTGAAATGAGTGCGCCAGAGGATGGTTATTTTGTCGGTCCGGTGGTGTTTAAGAATGTGTCGCCAAGTGGGACTATTGCTCAGGAAGAAATATTTGGTCCGGTATTGGCAGTAATGAAAGCGCAGAATTTTACTGAAGCGTTGGAAATTGCTAATGGAACAAATTTTGCTTTGACTGGTGGGTTGTATTCCCGTACTCCTTCTCACATTGAACAAGCAAAAGCAGAATTTGAAGTGGGAAATTTATATATTAATCGTGGAATTACCGGAGCGATCGTTTCCCGACAACCGTTTGGTGGGTTTAAGTTGTCTGGTGTAGGTTCAAAAGCAGGAGGTCCGGATTATTTACTGCAATTTTTGGAACCGCGTACGATAACAGAGAATGTTCAGCGGCAAGGTTTTGCACCTATTGAGGGTGTGGATAGTTGAGGTTAGATTGAAAAGACCTAACCCCCCAAACCCCTTCCCTGCAAGGGAAGGGGGAGAAATTCTTGCTCCCCTCTCCTCGTAGGAGAGGGATCGGGGGAGAGGTTTTCAGTACGGGAGCAAGGAATGGGGAGGACGGGAGCAAGATGCTCCCACTGCTAACTAATAACTGAAAAAAGGTTGTTGACAAAAAAAATTGACATGGTATTATAAGTATAATGGGAAAGGTGGGCTCAGATATACTCAAATAAATTCGGCCAAAAAAACCTATTTTCCTGCTAGGCAGTCTGATAACTGAAAAAATTATGCAGTCTGGAAAAATCCTGAGAAATCACTACAAAATTATTGACTCTCTCGGAAGTGGAGGTTTTGGAGATACCTACTTAGATGTACCCGAATTTTTCATGGGAAAGTATCCAGTAACTCAAGCACAGTGGGAAGCAGTTATGGGAAAAAATAATTTTTGGCAGGCGATCGTGGGAAATAAAAAAAATAAAAATAATCCTTCTAGGTTTAAAGGTGCAAACCGTTCTGTAGAAACAGTAAGTTGGAAGGACGCGACAAAGTTTTGTCAGAAACTCTCACAAATAACAGGTAAAAAATAGACATCTGGTGAAAATTAAAAATCAAATCAATTCTCATCCAGAAATTATCTATTCTTTCTTCCTGTTCCCAGTTAAGTGTTCCCTGTTCCCTCTTTTCCGGAGATGTCTAATATAGTTTACCCAGTGAGAGTCAGTGGGAATATGCTTGTAGAGCAGGAACAACAAGACCATTTTATTTTGGCAAAACTATAACGTCTGAGTTGGTTAACTATAATGCTAGTGACTATCCTTATGGAAATGCACCGAAAGGAATATATCGAAAAGAAACAACAGATGTGGGAATTTTTCCTCCCAATGCTTTTGGTTTGTACGATATGCATGGTAATGTCTACGAATGGTGTCAGGATGTTTGGCACAGTAACTACAACAGAGCGCCAACATATGGAAGTGCTTGGGAAACTGGAGGTGATAGTAATACAAGAGTGCTCCGTGGCGGTTGCTGGGGCAACGATTCTTGGGTTTGCCGTTGCGCCTGGCGTAACGACATCTATGCCGAGGACTTCAACTACAATAGGGGTTTTAGGATTGTATCGCCTGTGTCGGTCGTTTCGGTCTCTCGTTCCTAGGATTCTTCCCCTTTATTCTTTTCCTCTTTTCCCTCTTTTTCTTTTCTCTTCCCTCCCGCGAATTAATCCGTATATCCGTGCCATAATCCGTGTGAGCGGAGAAGTCAGGGAAAGACAAGGATTTTGCCACTGATGCACGGATGATTATATGATCTAACCCCCCAACCCCCTTCCCTGCGAGGGAAGGGGGAGCAAGAGTTTCTCCCCTCTCCTTGTAGGAGAGCGGTCGGGGGAGAGGTTTCATTCTGTGGAGCTTCCCCAAAAAATCGGCGACGAAAGGAATTTCTCCTTGCATTGGAAAAAAATTCATGGTAGTATGTAACTATTGGGTGTTGCTCGTACCTACGCATGACTTTTTATTCAACCAAAGAAAACATTGTGGTATTTATGGGGAAAGATAGAATCAAACAATAATATAGTTAGCCTAGTGAACTGACAGGTCCATTACGACAGATTCCTAAATACCTTTCACAGTCTAAATTTTAGCTGTCTAACGCACCCTAAAAATTTTGCTGATAACTGACAACTGATTAGGCTCCCATCCCGGAATATTGCTTTAACCCCAGTCGCCATAACCAACGGTTTAACCCAAAAAATATGACACTCCAAACAAACATCATTAATAACCCACGCCCAACATCAACAGGTAACCCTACTAACAAAGAAACAGGAAAATGAACTAGATAAGGAAGGGGAGTCCACAATACTATTTTCAACACCATTTCTGGAAATACTTCTAGTGGGGCAGTTATTCCTGATAAAAACATATAAGGTAATAACCAAAGTTGCTCGATCGCCCTAACTCTTTCAGTCCAAAATGCACACATAGCCAATGTATATTGAATTAAAAATCGCAAGACAAACGCCATTAATACTACGATTAAAAATAACAAAAAATCACCAAAATTAGGCAACCAAAATGCCTGGGGATAGAAAACAAAAAATAATAATACTAAACCTAAAACAAAAAGTCCTCTAGCAAATCTTTCTGAAATATGACCTGCTACATGATGCCAGACTGGATCTATCGGTTGTAATAATTTAGGAGATAATTTTCCTTCAACTACTTCATCTTCAAAATCAAAAATTACCCAAACAGGAGTTATAGCTCGGACAATAAATACTGCTAAGAAATAACGAGAAAACTGTAATTTATCTAATGCAAAATCACCTTTTACTGCAGCTTCTGTCCAAATTCCCATCATAATAAAAGGTAAAGAAGATGACAATACCCATAAGAATAATTCGGCTCTATATTCCAGCATATAGGCGTAGTAAGTAGAAAGAAAAACTTTTGCAGTTTTGATAATTTTTTTCATTTTTCCAGTGCGGTTATCTTGCCCGCTAGTAATATGATGTCTGGATAATAAGTGATAAAAAAGTTTTTGTTTGTAGTAGGACTAAAGCCCTATCTACAGTTCGGGCTAAAGCCCTACTACAAGCTTTAATTATAACTAATACTATATTAGCCACAAGCCCAAGCAAATGCTACTTGATTTTTATGATGTTTGCACTGAGTAATATGACCACAACCAACATCTCCAAACATAAAAGGTAAATTATCCTCAGAATCAACCTGAAAAACTAATCTCATTGTTTCACCACAAATCGGACAGTTGGGATATTCTATTCCCTGAACCCACAAAGGCCAGCCAGCTAATTTATCTCCTTGAATTGGGAAATTATCCTCATATAATTCATCATCTAATTTTATACCAAATTCTGCAGCTTCATCATAGTTAGGATAATCTTCTAATTGTTGCCAATCGACAATTAATTTAGGTGGAAAAAAATCTTCCATTTTGGGAATTTTTACATTTTGTGCTTCTCCTTCTGGCTGAATAATCCTGATAAAATGAACATCTGAAAATGCCTCCCATCCTTCATAATCCACATCACATAGCGTATCTACATTGGTACAATAAAACATTTGTAAAATTCCACTGCCAAATTCATTTTGTAATGCTTCTGGTAATTGATTTAAGTTTAGCTGAAGAAAGAATTGTAAAGGATTTTTACAATGAGGACATTTCGGCCATTGTTCATCTTTTGCTAACCAAGGTTTACCAGCAAATTTAGAAGCAGTTAAAACACCATCTCCTTCAATAGTTATGGGTTTCCAAGTGTCACGTTTATAAGGTTTAATTTCTGGGAGAATATTAGTCATTTCAGTTATTAGTTATCAGTAGTTCTAGCTAATTCAGGAGACTTGAAACGCAGAATTTTCTCTAGATAAATATTCTGCTGAATTAAAAATAATATAAATTATAATACATCATATAGAATCCGGGTAATTAGTTACTGTCAAGTCATTGCGACTGGAACGGAGTGGAAGGAAGCAATCTCCTAGACTTCTGAGATTGCTTCCTATCGTCGCAATGACAACTGTTTAACCGGATTTCATATCACTTCTAACTTTTAACTTCTGACTTCAATTTTCCCTGACCGAAAAACTCTACCAATAACCTCCTCAATAGGTGGGTCAGTCACCGTCAAATCTTGCACCTCTAATTCTGCCAAAATCTGAGCTACGGTTTGCGTTAATTTTTCCCGGCGCACCAATAAACGTACTACCTGACCTTCTAATGTTTCCACCTCCCCATAATTAGATAAAAGTTGCTGAAATTTATCCACATCTGGAGGCAGGGGATTAACTAATTCTATTTGCACCTCCCGATAAGGAGCAAAGCGATCGAGTAAACCATCTAAACTGCCATCATAAATTAACTGACCTTGATATATCAACAACACCCGCTTACACAAAGCAGTAATATCAGCCATATAATGACTCGTCAACAACACAGTTGCCTGATAACGTTGATTATATTCCCGCAAAAATTCCCGCACTGCTGCTTGAGCGTTAACATCTAAACCTAAAGTTGGTTCATCCAAAAACAAAACCTGCGGTCGATGCAACAACGCTGCCATCAATTCTGCCTTCATCCGTTCCCCCAGAGATAATTTCCTAACTGGTTGCTTCAATTTACCCTCTAGAGACAACATCTCTGTTAACTCCATCAACCGTCTGTAATATTCTTCGTCAGAAACATCATAAACAGCAGCATTAATTTTCAGCGAGTCTAACACAGGTAAATCCCATATTAACTGTTGTTTTTGCCCCATGACTAAAGTAATTTGCTGTAAAAATGCTCTCTTGCGGTCAAAAGGTATATTATTTGCAACCTTAACTACGCCATTAGACGGATGAATTAAACCTGTCAGCATTTTCAGGGTAGTAGTTTTACCGGCACCGTTAGGTCCAAGAAATCCTACTATTTCTCCTGGGTCTATTTCAAAGGAAATATTTTCAACTGCCTTAACATATTGGTAGTTGCGACGGATAAAATGACGCAATGTTCCTTTAATTCCAGGTTCTTTGATAGCTACTGGATAGACTTTGCTTAAATTTTTAGCGAGTATAATAGACATAAGTTTAAATATCAATTTTAAGTTATACCAATTCACTTTAGAGATGTCACAAATAGTTTTCAACTTTAAATGTGAAATAATTTCCTGAAATTACTGTAGTGTCAAAGTTTTGAGCCTATAAAATCTTATAAAATCTGACTTTTGACTTTTGTACGGGCGAATGGCCATTCGCACCTACTTCCCCTCCTGGGAGGGGTTAGGGGTGGGTTGACTTTTGACTTCAGTGAAACGGTATTACACGCCAAATTCCATAGAAATGGATAGGCAAAAAAAACTTAGCACATTAAGAGACAAATTAATTATGGTACTTACCCCAGACTTTTCACAACCCCTTGCTCGTTTATTAGGAACAGATGGTGATGATAATGAAATTATCACAGTACAACAAGCTAATGATTTTCCTGGAGGAGTATTAGCTCTTAGTGGTGATGATAACATTAATGGTTCATCTGTAAATGACTTAATATTTGGAGGTAGAGGAGAAGACGATCTGTTAGGCAATGATGGTAATGATAGCTTGTTTGGTAATAAAGATACAGATTTTCTTGATGGTGGTTCAGGTGATGATATATTATTTGGGGGTAAAGGTACCGATCTATTAGTTGGTGGTTCAGGTAATGATACTCTTATTGGTGATGCTGGTGTTGGTATTTATCAGGGTGGTTTGGGAAGTGATGTCTATGTTTTGAGAACTGATTTAGCAGGAGTAACACAAGATTTAAGTGCTATTAGTTCTATACTTCCAGTAATTCCCAGTAGTATTGAATTGCCTAATGCCATTATTACTGATTTTAACTCTGCTGAAGATATTATTGGATTAACAGGAGGGGTGACAAAAGCTGATTTAATATTTGAAGATTTTAACAGTTTAACTGAGTTTGGTATTAATACAAATCTAATTTTACCATTCTTAGATGATGAACTTGCACTGTTAGCTAAGGCAGGTATTTCAGTACAGGATTTAGACCCGAATAGTGATGGTATTTTAGAAGCTACTGCTATTAGAATTGGTAGCACAAATCAATTATTAGGATATGTGTTGAACACAAACTCGGCAGAAATTGCAGCTTTACCAGAATCACAGTTTATTAGTGTAGATTTTTGATGAATTAATAGGACTTACACAGAACCACCGTATCTAGTAGGGGTGTTCCATCTTGTGGAGCAAAACGACCGTTGACTCCTACAGATGGTGTATGATATCATCTCCATTGGTATTGTTTGTGTAAAAGCTGGGGAAATATCTACCATCTTTAAGGTTTTTGCTTCTCTTAAAGCTTCTTCCTTCTTACTTCTTCCTTCTTCCTTTGAGCAAGGAGAAACAAGCGGTCGGAAAGCGGAGCATTCCGTCAGGATGGGATGGCGAGGAGACCTCGCCATATCCAATCTCCCCTTGAGAAGAAAAAATTTTCATGATTAGTCAATCCTCTCCTTTTCAAGGAGAGGTAATTATTAATTAGGGTTTGCTGAAAAAGTCTTGTGTTAGGGGTAGGAGTTAGGAGTCAGGAGTCAGGAGTCAGGAGAAATAGGAATTTATATAAAATCCGGTTGAATAGTCGTCATTGCGAGCGGCAGCGAAGCAATCTCAGGGATGCGCGGAGATTGCTTCCTTCCACTCCGTTCCAGTCGCAATGACTTGGCTATAGTAATTATCCGGATTCTATATTAGAGGAGTTAGGAGTAAGAATTGTTCCTCAATTTTTCTGTCTTTCGTCTGCCCAAAATACTAAATTTTTGAACCGCACAGACCTAAAAGCTGGGATTTTTTCAAGACCTAAAAAGGCTGAAACTTTTACCTAAAAAGGATTTGATATTTAATCAGCAAACCCTAATTATTAGACATCTCCAATAATAAAAAATAAAATCAATTATCGTATAGAAACCATCAATTATTTTCCCCTAGTCCCTACTCCTTCTTTTCTGGAGAGGTCTATTAATTATTAATTATTAATTGTTGAACTTCCCGCTTACAATACCGATGCTACCGGACATGATATGACTTGATATTTTGGGTAATTCCTGATTGAATAGATTCGATTGAGTCCAGAGAAAACATGAAAAATACAGAATCTATTCCAATTGTGAATAGCCACAACGAGTGGGACGCCCTACAAGAAATTATTGTAGGGCGTGTAGAAGGGGCTAGTGTACCACAATTTGATGCTATTGTCAAAGCAAATACATATCCTAAAAACTGGTGGTTTTTCCAAAAATATGGCAGTCTTCCATATCCTCAAGAATTAGTTGAACCTGCCTCAAAAGAGTTGGATGAATTTTGTCGAGTTCTAGAGGGGGAAGGCGTCACTGTTAGGCGACCCGATATTATTGATTTTTCTCAGTCTTATAAAACACCAGATTTTGAGGCCACAGGTCTGTATGCAGCAATGCCACGGGACATACTAATTGTAATTGGCAATGAAATAATTGAAGCACCAATGGCTTGGCGATCGCGGTTTTTTGAATACCGAGCTTACAGGTCCTTGATGAAAGAGTATCTGATGCAGGGTGCAAAATGGACAACTGCTCCTAAACCGTTGATGGCTGACGAACTGTATGACTTTGACTATCCTATCTATACTGTCGAAGATAGACACGCTCTAGCAGAAAAAGGAACATTTGTCACAACTGAATTTGAGCCTTGCTTTGATGCTGCTGATATTATGCGTTGTGGACGGGATTTATTTGTTCAGAGGAGTCAAGTCACAAATCAATTAGGCATTACTTGGTTGAAAAGAAATTTGGGCGATCGCTTCCGAGTCCACACAATTCAGTTTAAAGACCCGAATCCCATGCACATAGATGCAACCTTTGTTCCTCTTAAGCCAGGATTAGTTTTAACCAATCCTGACAGACCTTGCAAACAAATTGATATTTTCAAGAAAGCTGGATGGGATGTTGTCGAAGCAACTCAACCTACTCTCCCCGATGACTGGCCACTTTATATGTCCAGTAAATGGCTGTGTATGAATATTCTGATTTTAGATCCAGAAAGGATTATTGTAGAAAGGCAAGAAGAACCCATCCATAAGCTATTCAAAGATTTAGGCTTTAAAGTAATTCCTGTTGATTTCCGTCATGTCTATACTTTTGGTGGTTCATTTCACTGTGTTACTTGCGATGTCAGGCGCAACAGTCAACTAGAATCTTATGGGTTTGCCGAACCAACTGATTAGGAAATAGGGCTTTCAATAATTAATAATTAATAATTAATAATTAATAATTTAGCAATCAGTTGTCATTTGTGAGAATTTGTAATATTTTATCGTAGGGGTTTCTCACATCTCATTCCTGATTACTATACCTCTTCTTAAAAAGAAGAAGATTGGTTAAAAGGAATTTTTTTTTTCTTTTGTCTCCTTGAAAGGAGAGACTTTCAACCTTGATTTTTCGGTAAATTTATAGCTATTAGCACTTAGCTAAAGTGGTTTTTTTAACACTTTTTTGTAGTGCTATAGTTTTCTTGGTCTTTAGTAGCTTAAGTTCTGATATTTTTTAGTTATGAATGAGTCACTCAAAGGATACATCCCTCAAGGGAACAGCAAATCAAACTGGGATACAGCATCTGCTGAATATTCCGAAGAAGATACGAAACTGACTATCTTGGGGCATCCTGTTATGGAGCGTTGGGAAGAACCATACATGAAAGAACTTGCCTCTATTGCCACTAAAAATGGTGGTCGAGTTCTAGAAGTAGGTTTTGGTATGGGAATTTCAGCCTCCTTTATTCAAAGTTTCCCCATACTTGAGCATACAATAATTGAGGCTAATGAGGGAGTATTCAAACGCCTCTTAGAATTTCAAAAGACAGCAGCTCAAAAAGTTACTCCTTTATTTGGAATGTGGGAAGATGTTATCCCTACTCTACCTGATGCTAGTTTCGATGGGATTCTTTATGACACTTATCCTACTTCTGAAGAAGATTTGCATACACACCAATTTCGATTTCTCAAGCAAGCTTATCGTCTGCTGAAACCCAATGGAATTATCACTTACTGCAACTTAACTTCTTGGGGAAATCTTAAAAGCCAATATCCAGATGATTACGAGCTTTTTAATAAAACTCAAATACCACTACTTCAAGAAGCTCAGTTTTCTAAGTTTGATATTAATATTGTCAATGTGAATCCTCCTTCAGATTGCAAATATTATCAGTACAAAACAATTCTTGCTCCTGTTATTCAAAAATAGTAGTAGCTATAGCCAAAAAGTTGATTATTTTATAGAAAAATATCCTCCCTCAATAGTATCTGATTTGAGGGAGTTTTTTGATCTTCAGGACTTACGCATAACCACCATATATTGTAGGGGCGATTCGCGAATCGCCCCTACAGATGGTGTATGACTTAATATTTTGCCTAAGTCCTGATCTTTTGTCCACAAGTCAAAACTTCTAAATCAGAAAATGACCAATCAACAGGAAGCATCACAACAAAATACTTTTTCAACAGGAAATCTAGCAGCCAGCGCCTCTTTATTTGCTGGTTTACTCGCTTATGCTAATGCTGCGATCTTTATCCGACTGTGTGAACAGGAAATCAGTCCTATAGCGACTGTCTTTGACAGATTGCTCTTGGCTACTATTGTCTTCGGATTTGGGAATGGAATCAATGCAGTGCGTCATCGACTTTCTGCTAACAAACCTGCACAACAAAAGTTAGATATCACTCCAGAAGATTTATGGTTATTGCTGGCAATGACTATTTTTTATCTTGCTCTCCAAATTTCATGGTCTTGGTCTCTGACTCAAACCACTGTCGCGATGTCTTGTCTACTGATTAGTTTGAAGCCAATATTTACCTGTCTCTTTGCTTGGCTGCTCTTAGGTCAGCGTTTTGACAACAAATTCCTCCTTGGAATGGTAATTGCCATTGGGGGTGTAGGTGCTATGGGAGTGGGCGAGCTGGAAATTGGTGCTGGCAAGATTCAAGGTGACGCAGCAGCTTTACTAGCAGGAATTTTGGAAGCTGGGTACCTGCTAACTATAGAAAAACTCAGAACTAAGTTTATCCCAACAACTATAATTTTCTGGTGTTGTGGATTAGGAACTTTGTTAAGCTTGCCTATATTTCTGTTTACCGAAGATAGAGTTTTTCCCTATTCAGTAAATGGGTGGGTATTTGTAATTTCTCTAACTATAGTTAGCCAAGTATTGGGGCAGGTATTTCTTGCTTATAGTCTCAAAAAGTTTTCGTCAGGATTAGTAGCTCTAGTTCTTCTTTTGGAGCCTGTTTTGGCTGCAATATTCGCCTGGGTAATCTTTGGTGAAAAGTTAAGTTTATTTGGCTGGGTAGCTTTATTTGTAATTTTGCTTGGTCTATGTCTAGCTGTATCCAGCCAACCGACTAAAACTAATATAGACCAAAATTCTACATTAGGTAATGACCTGATTTCTAATTAACAGGACTTACGCATAACCACCATACCTAGTAGGGGCATTTCATGTCGCGCAAGCGTTTCATGTCGGCTCTTATATCATGTTCGGATAAACACTAACTATAAAGTCATTGCGACTGGAACGGAGTGGAAGGAAGCAATCTCAGTGGTTTGAGATATATCTTCCATCTATATCCTAATTATAACTATTCAACCGAACATGATATTAGCCGAAAACGGCCGTTCGCCCCTACATCTGGTGTATAATTCAATATTTTGTGTAAGTCCTGATTAATTTATTTTTTCTTCTAAGTCATAACTGATATAGCATTACGCATTAAGGTGTTTGACATTTCTAAATCCTGTTTGCGGAGCATTTCCCTATAAGAAAAACCCTTTGACAATTTACTATTCCCTCTCTTGGTGCGCGTTCCCTTGCGCCTGTCGGCGACGCGGGGTCGCACCGCTATTCCCTATTCCCTAGCGCTATAACTGAAATGACCAATCAACTAGAAATCCCACAACAAGATAATTCTAAAACAAGAAATTTACTAGCGATCGCCTCTTTATGTGCAGGTGTACTTGCCTATTCTTCAGGCTCGATATTTATCCGATTGTGTGAAGCAGAAATCAGCCCCTACGGAACAGTATTTAACCGAGTGGCATTTGGTACTATTGCCTTTGGGTTTTGGAAAGGAGTCAATACCCTAAATAACCGACCCACCAATGAAAAACCCATACAAGAAAAATTAGACAGCCGAGATATTTGGCTATTGCTAGCAATGGCTACTTTTTATCTTGCTTTCCAAGGTTTATGGGCTTGGTCTGTTAGTCAAACAGCGATCGCCATCTCTACCGTACTAGGTAGTTTAAAACCAATATTTACTTGCCTCCTAGCTTGGCTGCTCTGGGGTCAGCGTTTTGACAACAAATTCTTACTGGGGATGATAATTGCAATGGTCGGTGCAAGTGCTATTGGGCTAGACGATCTACAAATTGGTACGAACAAAATTCAAGGTGACATAGCAGCTTTTCTGGCGGCAATTTTGGAAGCTGCGTATCTGCTAACCATAGAAAAACTGAGAACTAAGATTAATTCAACAACTATAATACTATGGTGTTGTGGATTAGGATCTCTGTTAAGCTTGCCTATATTTCTGTTTACCGAAGATAGACTTTTTCCCTATTCAGTGAATGGGTGGTTGTTTGTAATTTCTCTAACTTTAGTTGACCAAGTATTGGGGCAAGGACTTCTTGCTTATAGTCTCAAAAAGTTTTCGTCAGGGGTTGTCGCTCTAGCCCTTCTACTAGAGCCTGTTTTAGTTGCTATAGCAGCCTGGGGAATATTTGGTGAAAAGTTAAGCTTATTTGACTGGGTAGCTTTGTTTGCGATTTTGTTTGGTCTATTTCTGGCTGTATCTAGTCAGAAGCATTAGCGGTAGCTCATCAAAATAATATAATTCATCAAGACATAAAGCCACAAAACTCGACATTCTGAGAGGTTTTCGGGTTGTCTGGTCTGTGTAGGTCGTTTCTGCCTTTCGTTATGAACCTGTAGCTCTAGAAGACTGGGAAACGCTAAAATGATTATTCTAGACACTCATATATCAAATCCAACTATAACAGGACTTACGCATAACCACCATATTTAGTAGGGGCGATTTCCTATGGAATGCTCCGCAAACGCGAATCGCCCCTACAGATGGTGTATAATTAGATATTTTTCGTAAGTCCTGATAGTAATAAATGTGGAGAGCAGACTGTACGCCCCACATTTTTTTAATTCAGAAGGTAAAAAACATATCCAGGTCACTCCCCACAAAATCCCCACACTCCCCACACTCCCTATCTCCCTATTCCTGCATTCTTTCATAGAGCAGTCTCGCCAAAAAACGGATACCGTCGCTTTCTTTTAGCTCCACGTAAGACGCAGGGGGACGTTTACCCATTTCTCGGATATCGGAAAGTAGTTCTGGGTGAAACTGACAAGTAAAAGAACGCCTAATTTGCTTGGTTTCAAAATCTTTGTAGTTAATACAAGTACAAGAGCATTCCATTAAAATCTCACCCCCCTCCATTTCAGTAGAAGCTAAAATTTCCACTTCTTTGATTAAGTCAATGCACCTAGCCAAATATTGCAATCTTTTTTTGTTACAGCAGTTTTCAGGTCAATAAAAAAACGATAACTCTGTAGGGACGTTTCATGCAACCTCCCTACTTTGTGGTCTACTAATCATCAAAAGGGCTCTAAATCCGAATTTAACCTAAAATTATTAATTATTTACAGACATCCTATTAATATAATGATAAAATTTATTTTTTAGCTAAATTTATAATTAGGTAATTATGCGAACTAATTATTGTGGACAAGTAAATGGCGATCGTATTGGAGAAACTGTTAATCTCTGTGGATGGGTAGACCGCCGTCGGGATCATGGGGGGGTAATTTTTTTAGATTTGCGCGATCGCTCTGGCATTGTCCAAATTGTGAGCGATCCAGAACGTACTCCTGACTCCTATCAAATAGCTGGGGATATTCGGAATGAATATGTTGTACAAATAACAGGTAGAGTCAGTCGTCGTCCGGAAGAATCTATCAACCCTAAACTTCCTACTGGGGAAATAGAAATTTATGCGGATGATATTCGACTATTAAATGGTTTGGGTAAACAACTACCATTTCAAGTTTCCACTGCTGAAACAGAAGCAGTACGAGAAGAGTTGCGGCTCAAATATCGGTATTTAGATTTGAGAAGAGAGCGCATGACTCACAATTTGTTATTGCGCCATGAAGTTATTAAAGCAATGCGCCGTTTTCTGGAAGACGAACAAAACTTTATTGAAGTCGAAACCCCTATTCTCACTCGCTCTACTCCAGAAGGAGCTAGGGATTATCTGGTTCCGAGTCGCGTTCATGCAGGGGAATGGTTTGCCTTACCCCAGTCTCCCCAACTTTTCAAGCAAATGTTGATGGTTTCTGGTTTTGACCGTTATTATCAAATCGCCCGCTGTTTCCGGGATGAAGATTTACGAGCGGATAGACAACCTGAATTTACTCAGTTAGATATGGAAATGAGTTTCATGTCTCAGGAGGAAATTATTCAATTAAATGAGGAGTTAGTGGCATACATTTTTGAGAAAGTCAAGGGTGTAGATTTGCCTTTACCATTCCCTCGATTAACTTATGCGGAAGCGATGGAACGTTATGGTAGTGATAAACCAGATATTCGGTTTGGTTTAGAATTGGTGGATGTCTCCGACTTGGTGAAAGATTCTGGTTTCAAAGTATTTTCTGGTGCGGTTGCTTCTGGTGGGATAGTGAAAGTTCTGCCTATTCCTGGAGGTAACGATGCCATCTCCAACGTTAGAATTAAACCTGGTGGCGACTTATTTAAAGAGGCAAGTGAAGTAGGAGCAAAAGGTTTAGCTTACATTCGCGTTAAAGAAAAAGGCAAGATAGATACTATTGGAGCTATCAAAGACAACCTCACGGACGAACAAAAACAGGAATTGCTCAAACGTACCAATGCTCAACCTGGTCATTTGCTGTTATTTGCTGCGGATGACACAAACACTGTCAACAAAACCTTAGACCGCCTGCGGTTAGTTGTGGGCGAACAGTTGGGATTAATTGACAAGGATAAAATTAATTTATTATGGGTGACAGACTTCCCCATGTTTGAATGGAATGAGGACGAAAAACGTTTGGAAGCATTGCACCACCCCTTTACTGCACCCCACCCAGATGATATTGATGACTTGAAGACTGCACGAGCGCAAGCTTATGATTTAGTGTTTAATGGTTATGAAATTGGTGGTGGTAGTCTGCGGATATATCAACGGGATGTTCAGGAAAAGGTGTTTGAATCGATCGGTTTATCTGATGAGGAAGCTGATAATAAGTTTGGTTTTTTATTGGAAGCGTTTGAATATGGTACACCTCCCCATGGTGGTATTGCTTATGGTTTAGATCGGTTAGTCATGTTGTTAGCGGGTGAGGAGTCTATTCGGGATGTGATTGCGTTTCCGAAGACTCAGCAGGCAAAATGTTTGTTGACAAATGCACCTTCTGAAGTTGATAAGAAGCAGTTGAAGGAGTTACACGTTAGTTCGATTTCTAAACCGAAATCTTAGGTTTTTTTGTGGCAAGATGATGCGCAACTTAGAAACCGGGTTTCTCGAAGATAGATATTACCATTGTGGGGTATTTAATCAACCCGGTTTCTCTGCTTTTTTATACATTTGATCAAACCATAAAGTAGGGACGTTGCATAACAAAAATGCGAACGTCCCTACAGGGTGATAATTTTTTTTATGTGGTTTATTGAAGAAACCGGGTTTATGGAAGGTAAATATTAATAAGGTTGCATTTAATACAAACCCGGTTTCTATACTTTTTTTAGTTTCTTGTTTTGAGGATGATAGATAAAAGTATGAGAAATATTGATAATTTAACTATTCATCGTTTCCGTGGTATACGAGATTTGACATTGGAAGAATTAGGTCAAATAAATTTATTAGTTGGTGTTAATAATTCAGGCAAAACAAGTGTTTTAGAAGCAATTTCCACTTACTGCAATCCTTTAGACCCTTTGGAATGGATAAATACAGCTTGGCGAAGAGAAATTAAATTTTCCCGCAAATCAAAATTAGAATCTCTTAAGTGGTTATTTCCTCAAAATAATGAAAATAATCCAGATGATTTTTATCAAGGAGAAACTTTTGTTTCTGGTAGTGGTAATTTTAATTTAGTAGAGTCAAAAGCAACTTATGAAGAATTTGAAGAAATCTGGGATACTACAGAAAATAATAATGAAGAATATGATCAAAAAAATCTGATTGATGAAATAGATATTGATAATGATGAAATTAGATATGGTGCATATTTAAAGCTAACATTTACTCCACCAGAGCCAACATTTCAGCGTATTGAGGATGAAAATAAGGAACGATCTATATCCAAAAAGTTTAAAATCTGGGAAAATAAACCATTAACTACTCTTAAGAAATATAGAGACAACTCGTTATCAGTTGATACGGTTACTCCTTTTTCTCATAGGATAGAACAGTTGCAAATCAAACTATTAACAGGTGCAACTTTTCAAGGTTTTAAGAAAGAGGTAGTTGAATTAATTTCAATGATAGATTCAGAAATTATTGATTTAGAAATTCTCGACCCCACAGGTAAAAATTCTCGCCTTTATGTAATTCATAAAACATTAGGTATTACCCCTATAAGTTCTTTTGGGGATGGTGTTCGTCGGTTACTATTTATAGCTTTAACTATCGCAAAATTAAAGGGCGGTATTTTGCTAATTGATGAACTAGAAACAGCCATTCATACTGAAGCATTAGTTCCTTCATTTTCTTGGTTAGTTAAGTGGTGTAGAAAAATGAATGTACAATTATTTGCTACTACCCATAGTCTAGAAACTGTCGATGCAATGTTGGCTGCTAGTGAGTCAACAAATGACTTAGTTTTATATCGTTTGTATCAAAAAGATATGCAAACTAAAGCAGTTAGAATTGACCAAGCAAAACTAGGTAGGGTTAGAGAAAATTTAGGATTGGAAGTAAGATGGTAAAATATGCAATTATTGCCGTAGAAGGTAATCACGATCAAGCATTAGTAAGCAGATTATTAAAACTTTTAGGTTTTAATAAATTTAAGGGAGAGGAATCAAAATTAGAGAATTTCTGGAAAAAGTTTATTCCTACTTATCCAAAAAATGGAAAGTTGTACACGCGATTAAATATGCCTTCTATTCTATTTAATGATAGTTTATCCGTAGCTATTTATGTTGGTGGAGGTAGTAATCTTGCTGAAAATTTAGATGATACATTCTGTATTTATCCTGAATATCAAACCGATATAACAGCATTTGGAATTATCGTTGATGCTGATAACAATACTCCTGAAATAGTAGTAGAAAAATATCGTGAAATACTTAAGGATTACTTCCCTAATTTTCCTAATCAACCAGGCGTTGTAGCTAAAAATATTTCCAATATTGCCAGAACAGGTATTTATGTATTACCAGATAATAATTCTCAAGGAGTTTTAGATACTTTGCTATGTGAATGTGGAGAAATAGCTTATCCAGAATATATGGAAAGAGCTAAATCATATCTGGATAACTTTTCAAAAGAAGAGAGAGAATCTAAACCTCTCAAATGGAAACCTTTTGACGATAAAAAAGCTTTAATTGCTACAGTAGTTAGTGTTTTAAACCCAGGGCAAACAAATACAGCCAGTATTGCAGATAAAGATAATGATTGGGTCAGCGAAACAACTATTAAAGAAGTAACATCATTAAAACAACTCCAAAATTTTTTAATAGACCTTCTAGAGTTAACCGATGTTGCTGGCTAAAATTCCACTTAAACGAAATAATAAATTGACTCAAACTAATAAACTAAAAGCCATAGAATTATTTGCTGGAATAGGTGGTTTTCGTTTGGGAATGAAAGCTGCAAATATTGACACTATTTGGGCTAATGATATTAACAAACTTTCTTCTCAAGTTTATCAAAGTAATTTTGGTAGTGACTCAATAGTATTAGACGATATTAATAAAATTAATTTATCATAAATTCCAGAACACGATATTTTAACAGCAGGATTTCCCTGTCAACCATTTAGTCAAGCAGGCAAAAAAATGGGAATTAGAGATAGAGTCAGGGGAACACTTTTTGAACGAATTGTGGAAATAATCCAAGCTCAAAAACCAAAATATTTTTTATTAGAAAATGTCAAAAGAATCTTGACTATGGAAAAAGGGTATCATTTCCGAATAATTTTAAATGCCCTTGCTTCCTTAGACTATTTTATTGAATGGCGAATCATTAACCCGATAAATTTTGGTATTCCCCAAAACAGAGACCGAATTTTTATTTTTGGCACTTGTATTGAATCTACACAAAAAATTCCTGCTATAGAAAAGTTTTCTGTATTTTTAACAGATAATGATGCTGACAGTTTACCTTGGAATGAAAATAGCGAAATAGAAAAATATATGCAGCCTATTATGAATGTCAGTAGTAAAAACTATCACTGGGGTATTGCTTATCAAAATCAAATGTATAGTCAATCTTTGCCTTTAATGACCGATATAAAACCCAGAAAAAAACTCAAAGATATTCTCCAAGATGAATCAGAAATAAATCCACAATTTGATTTTACTTCTGATACTCTAGAAAGAATTAAAAAGAGCAAAACTGTAAATAGATATTGTAATGGTGTGGAAATATTATATAACCAAGGAGGAGGAGCGCGTCTTGGCTATACAATATTTGGCATTAATGGCGTTACTTCTACATTAACCGCTTCTACTTCTAGACATTATGAAAGATATAAAGTAGGTAATAAATTTCGCCGTTTAACTAATATTGAATATGCTCGTTTAATGGGATTTCCTGATAATTGGTGTCGAGTTGCTAAAATTTAGGATCAATATGCTTTATATGGTAATTCAGTTGTGCCTGATTGTGTAGAATGGATATGTCGAA